>JAQWCZ010000070.1 GCA_028705705.1 Paludibacter sp. | reverse complement strand
TTGTAAGCCAATTCAGCTTTTGCCAGTAATGCTGATTGAATATTGGGTTGCCATCCCGGATATCCGTCCGATTGAATTACTTCAGCACCGGCCAGTTCAAACACCGCCTTCAATTGCGCAGCAATATCAGCTTTAGCAGTTTCTGAAGAGCTGCGCTGACTGGTATTAATTTCAATTTGTTGTTTATCGGTCATTTTTACTGAAGCCAGGTTGGTAGATGTTTCAACCAAGCCGGGTATGGTGCGGCTCATCGCTTTCACACCATGTGGACAAGCATAGAGCACCCGCAACAAACGATCGGAAAATGATTTTTCAATCAGCATGTCAGGTAAAGAGGCTGATTCGAGACTGATACGGAAATTTGGTTCAATATCTTTAAATTCTGCTTCGATAGTCGCGATATAGATGTTCAGTAACACGCGGATGGTTTCTTTTTCTGCATAAGGGACGGCTGCAAAAGCGTTTGCTTCGCGGGGAATGGCATTGTGCAGGTTGCCTCCTTCCAAACTGATCAACCGAACATCCATCCGTTGATTCAACTGCCAAAGATACCGGTTCAATATTTTTATCGCGTTAGCTAATCCAAGATGAATATCGCCTCCGGAATGTCCCCCTGTTAAGCCCGAAACCTTCACCTTGAAGCCAAAATATCCGGCTGGTGTAGACTCTTGTTGATATGAAAAAATCGCTTTTGTTCCGATTCCTCCAGCACAACCAATAAAAATTTCTCCATCGTCTTCTGAATCTAAATTGATCAGTACCTGACCGGATAGAAATTTGTTATCGAGACCATAAGCTCCGGTCAGACCGGTTTCTTCATCCACGGTAAACAAACATTCCAATGCAGGATGTTGCAAATCGTGAGCAGTCAGCACCGCTAACATCATGGCCATCCCGATGCCATTATCAGCTCCCAGGGTTGTTCCTTTGGCTTTTATCCAATCACCATCAATATAGGTCTGAATCGGATCTTTTTCGAAATCATGGTTTGTTCCCGCGTTCTTTTCACACACCATGTCAATGTGTGCCTGTAAAATGACTTTCGGATGATTTTCATATCCGGGAGTTGCCGGTTTGGTAATCAGTATATTCCCTACCTTATCTGTCGTTACAGGTAATTGATGCTGACCGGCAAAGTCTTTCAGGTAGGCGGCAATTTGTTCCTCTCTCTTCGAGGGACGAGGCACCTGAGTGATTTGATGGAAGTAATTCCAAAGGATATGTGGTTGAATATCAGTCATTACGAATTGAATTGTAATTTGGCTGCAAAGATAGCTAAAATTCTCTATTCTTAACGTTTATTTAACCGTTCTATTGCGTTAAAACAATTTTCAACTATCGAATATTATCCCTAAATTTGCCCTGTTTAAAATCAGGACACAAAAACAATTGCATGTTATTTTCTCAGATACTTGGACAGGAAGCCATTAAGGAACGATTGAGACGCACGGTACAGGAACAGCGCATCCCGCACGCGCAGTTGTTCCGCGGGCCAGAAGGTGTAGGGAAACTAGCGTTGGCCATGGCTTATGCACAATATATCTGTTGCGAAAACAGACAGGAACATGATGCTTGCGGTGTTTGTCCATCCTGCGTGAAATATGCTAAATTAGCTCATCCTGATTTGCACCTGGTTTTTCCGGTCATCAAACCAACAGGAAAAAATTCAGTTGTTTGTGATGATTTTGTGGCTGAATTCAGAGAGATGGTGATAGAGAATCCGTATTTTAGTGTTAATGAATGGTTCGACAAGATTTCGGGAGACGCTAAACAAGGGATGATATATGCGAATGAAAGTCAGGAGATCATCCGCAAGTTGAGTTTGAAAACGTATGAGTCGGAATATAAAGTAATGGTCATCTGGTTACCGGAAAGGATGAATGTGACATGTGCCAATAAATTACTAAAAATTTTAGAAGAACCTCCTGAAAAAACTGTATTTTTGTTGGTGTCGAATCATCCGGATGAAATCATTCAGACCATTTTATCCAGAACTCAGCATCTCAACATCCCCTTTTTACAGGAAAATGAGATTGTGAAAGCACTTGTTTGTCAACCCGATTCCAATATTACGCAACACGATGCGTTAAACATAGCACGCATTGCCAACGGGAGTTATCTGAAAGCGTTGAATTTGTTAAAAGAAGGGGACGAGCAGAAACAAAACCTAGAAAGATTTGTTCAAATAATGCGACTTGCCTGGCAGGTTGGCAATAAAAAAGATTATGCTTCGCTGAAGACTTTGCGAAAATGGGCCGACGAGATGGCTCTGTCGGCAGTCGGCAGGGAGCGACAAAAAGGATTTTTGGTATACGCGCAACACATGTTGCGTGAAAATTATATTTTCAACCTGAACAATCAGAAATTAAATTATTTAAGTCAGGATGAATCTGCCTTTTCTACGAATTTCTCCCGCTTCATTCACGAGCGGAATGTAGAAGATCTGATGGCTGAATTTGCACTGGCTGAACGACATATTGAACAAAATGTAAATGCAAAAATGGTTTTCTTCGATTTAGTGCTGAAAATCATCATGCTCTTAAAAAAGTAAATTATTCTATGGAACATACATTCAATGGTTGTGGTTGCGGCATCAACAAAAAAGGTTGTTGCCGGAACTCACATCAGAAACTCAGCACATTCGACTGGTTGTGCGACCTTCCGGAAACCCACAAGGAGACCGATTACGTGGAGGTGCAATTCAAAAACACACGAAAAGGTTATTTCTTGAACAACACCCGGATTCCGCTTGAAAAAGGAGATGTTGTCGCAGTTGAATCCTCTCCGGGACATGATATTGGCGAGGTGACACTGATCGGACGCCTGGTTTTGTTACAAATGAACAAACAGAACATCGATCCCGAAAAATACGAAATCAAAAAGATTTACCGGAAAGCTAAGGAAGCTGATGTTGAAAAATACAACGAAGCTAAAAGCAAAGAACAGGAAACGATGATCAAAGCCCGTCAAATTGCCGAAAGTCTGAAACTGAACATGAAAATTGGCGATGTGGAATTTCAGGGAGACGGAAACAAAGCCATCTTCTATTACATTGCCGATGAAAGGGTTGATTTCAGACAACTGATCAAGGTGTTTGCCGAAACGTTCCGTGTACGTATTGAAATGAAACAGATCGGAGCACGGCAGGAAGCCGGCAGGATAGGTGGTATTGGTCCATGCGGACGTGAACTGTGTTGTTCCGGCTGGATGACCAACTTTAATTCAGTATCCACATCAGCAGCACGTTATCAGGACATCTCCATGAATCCACAAAAGCTCGCCGGTCAGTGTGGAAAACTCAAATGTTGTATGAATTACGAGCTGGATTCTTATGTGGATGCACTGAAGGATTTCCCATCCAAAGAAATTAATTTAGAAACGTTGGATAATACCTATTATCACTTTAAAACCGACACCTTTAAATCAGCCATCTCCTATTCGACATCTCAAAATTTTGGGGCAAATGTCGTAACTATCAGCATTGAAAGAGCGAAGGAAATAATCGCGTTGAACAAAAAAGGAATCAAACCGGATTCACTGGAAGATAAAACAAATGAAGGTGAAAAGAAAGTCGATTATAACAATGTTGTCGGGGAAGACAGTCTGACTCGTTTCGACAGTCAAAAGAAGAAAAAGTCAGGCCGACGCAATCGCCCGGTACTCAAGAAAAACAACCAAAGAAATGAGTCATCTAATCAACAAAAAAGGAACGACAAACCTTCGTCAAATTAGGTTGGGAGTATTTACGCTACTCATTGTAGCTGTTTGCTTTGCATCCTGCAACAAACAACCGGTTTTCAATGAGTTTAAACTTATTAGTCCAAATGGATGGTTGGCCGACAGCAGTTGCGTATTTCAACTGAATATTGAAGATAGTGTCACACTTTTTGACCTTACGGTCAATGTTCGTCATACCGGCGCCTATCCCTATCAGAATTTATGGTTGTTTGTCGAACAACTGTCCCCGGACAGTCTGATTACACGCGACACTCTTTCCTGTACATTATCCGACTTTACCGGGAAATGGTTAGGTACCGGAACCGGATCTGTGTATTTATTTTCTGTTCCGTTAAAGACTAAATGCCGATTTGAAAAGACAGGAATATATCAATACACTATTGTACATGGCATGCGGGATGGAAATCTAAATGGGATACAAGCTATCGGTGTTAAATTAGATCATTAGCATGGGAAAAAATAAATTGGCTAAATTTGCTGAAATGGCATCCTTTCCACATGTTTTTCAATTTTCTTCCCAGGATATCTTATCCGGAAAAATAATTGAAAACAAAGGAAAGTGGAATGAGTTAGTCTTTAAAAATGCGAATCCGATTGTGTTGGAGTTGGGTTGTGGGAAAGGAGAATATTCGGTCGGACTGGCAGCTATGTATCCTGACAAAAATTTCATCGGAGTAGACATCAAAGGAGCCAGGATGTGGACAGGAGCGAAAGATTCTTTTGAAAAAGGAATGAAAAATGTGGCTTTTCTGCGTACCAACATTGAAATGATTCATCACTTCTTCGCACCGGATGAGGTCTCTGAGATCTGGCTTACTTTTCCTGACCCGCAAATGAAGAAAGTTACCAAACGCCTTACTGCCACTAATTTCATGAAATCTTACCAGCAATTTGTAAAAGAAGGAGGCTTCATTCACCTGAAAACAGACAGTAATTTTATGTTTACCTATACCTGCGAAATGGTGAAAGCAAACGCATATCTGATTGAAGTGTCGACCGATGATTTATACATCACAGTAAAAGCAGATCCAATTCTCGGTATCAAAACCTATTATGAACAACAATGGCTGGATCGCGGACTCACAATCAAATACATCCGTTTCAAACTCGAAAAGAAGGATGGTTTTACTGAACCTGATGTAGTAATTGAACCTGATGCTTACAGGAGTTTTGGTCGTAGTAAACAACACGGACTGCTGCAAAACAATTAATAGTAAATCAATTTAACCACATAACTCACATGAGAAAACATAAGGAAGCAATTTAGGTTATCTAATGTGACTTATGTGGTTCAAAAAAACAGATAACATGACATTATACCCCAAATTGATTTTAGACGCGCTGACTCATGTGCGTTACCCCGGAACCGGAAAAGACATTGTATCGTCTGGTATGGTACACGAAGATATTCGTATTGAAGGTAGGAAGGTGAGTTTTTCGATCATTTTTGAGAAACAAAACGATCCCTTTGTAAAGTCGGTTATTAAGGCTGCTGAAACGGCAATTTTGACCTATGTAGGAGGAGAAGTGGACATCAAAGGCAACATCACACCGGTATTGAAAGAAATTCCCAAAGCTAAACCAGTATCCATCCTGCCTGGAGTAAAAAACATCCTGGCTGTTTTCTCGGGCAAGGGAGGTGTCGGAAAATCAACAGTATCATCCAACTTGGCCATTGCATTAGCTTCACTCGGTTATAAAGTAGGTTTGCTGGATGCAGATATTCACGGCCCCTCAATCCCAAAAATGTTTGGTGTTGAAGATGCACGTCCATATATGGAAGAAATTGAGGGCAAACAAATGATTATGCCCATCGAGAAATACGGGATTAAATTATTGTCCATCGGATTTTTTGTTGACCCCGACAATGCATTGGTATGGAGAGGAAGCATGGCCAGTAACGCGCTCAAGCAATTGATTACGGATGCCAACTGGGGTGAACTGGATTATTTTGTAATGGACCTGCCCCCGGGAACTGGTGATATACATCTCACACTGGTGCAAACCATGGGCATAACTGGCGCTGTGGTGGTTACCACGCCACAGGATGTAGCACTCGCCGATGCACGCAAGGGTGTTAACATGTTCACAGGTGACAAGGTGAATGTGCCGGTATTGGGACTGATTGAAAACATGGCCTGGTTTACTCCTGCCGAACTTCCGGAAAATAAATACTATCTTTTTGGGAAAGAAGGCGGAAAGCGCCTGGCAGCAGAACTCAATATCCCATTATTGGGTCAGATCCCCATCGTGCAAAGCATACGGGAAGGAGGAGATGCCGGAAAACCGGTTGCAGTTGATCCCCTTTCCATTTCGGGAATGGCATTTCATCATTTGGCTGAAAAGGTAGTAGAACAAGTCGGGATCAGAAATAAAACAATGGACCCAACCAGGAAAGTAGATATTACACGCTAAGCTTCCGAAAAACCAATATTTAAACCAACCATTAAAAGACAAATTACATACAGATTGCATGATTCATAAACGAGCCTGTTCATAATTTTACATGCTCAGTGTCTTATATTGTTGAAAAAAAATATTGTAGTTATGTGACTGTTAAATTATTATATATATCTTTGCATCCAAATCCTGTAATTTTTCAAATCCGGAACATACATGAAAAAAAAATTTCTTCTCCCTCTATTACTTATTCTTTTTAGTGTTATCACTTCGTTTGCAGATAATACATCGGAAAATAATTTAAATACCGGAAGATGGTCGATTGTTGGAAATACGGGGTTAAACCGATATGATGGAGATTTGAACCCTGATTATGATTATACCGGCATACTGAAAAGTCCAAATGTTGATTTTAGTCTTGAATACAACTTTAACCCTGTGTTTTCATTGGGATGGAATCTCGGAGGGGTTATTTTCAATCAGGAAGATGTTGATGAAGTGTTTACCTCCGGAGGTATTTATACTTCAGCTTTTTTAGGTGTTGATGTTTTAAGCATTTTAAATGGTAAGAAAAGTAAAAAATGGAGTCTGTCTGGTTTTGCCGGTGTAGGTTTGTCCGGTTTAATCAACCCAAATTATATTACAACAAGACCAGGACCCATTCCTGATCCAACTAACGGTGTCATTTTTCCTCCATCATTTTTTATATTCCCAGTCGGAGGTAGCTTAGAATACAATCTCAATAAAAAATACTGTCTTGGATTGAATCTCAGGTACTTTTATACGAATACCGATCAAATGGAATCCATTGAACGACATCTCCATACAGATTTATGGCAAAACGTGAGCATTTCACTACGATATAAATTTGTAACCAAAGAGAACAAACATTTCAGAGATGAAGTATTCGATTTTAAAACAGAACCATCTCTGGTAATCTACAATCAACTTCAACAGGATGTAACCAATTTGAATGTCAGACTTGATGGAATTGATAGCAAACTTGAAAATTTAGGAGAGAGATTGGTAGTAGTTGAAGATATTTTGTCGAATAACGTACCTGACACCGATAAAGATGGTGTTCCTGACGTAAGAGATTTAGAGCCGAATACCCCTCAGGGTAATCCGGTAGATTTCTGGGGTCGGAGGTTGAGTGTAAAAACAATTCAGGTTGAAGAACTATTGTCGGTATATTTCGACTTCGACAGTATTGAATTGGATAAAGTAGCTCAAATTACCCTTATAAAGATTGCAGAAAAAATGCGTAATGATGCCTCTTTGATGTTAGAAATAAGAGGTTACACAGATAATCCCGGCAATAATACGTATAACCAACGCTTGAGTCAACGTCGTGCTGATCGGGTAAAAGAAGAATTGGTTAAGGTATATGGGATTCCTCAGAACAGGATGGTTGCCAATGGCAAAGGAAAAATCAGCAATCCACCGATGAAAAACCTGATGAACCGGCGGTGCGATTTCTTCTTTAGCAAATAAAAACAGGGGCGTATGCCATACGGTATGCCATACGCCTCTACAAAATACCCCAACGTTTTGTGATGTTTTTATACGCATCAACGCGTCTGTCGCGAAAAAACGGCCACATCCTGCGCACGGTCTCTGTTCGGTTAATATCTATTTCAAGAATCAGATTTTCATCCTGATTATTATTTGCTTGTGCAATGATTTCGCCTTGCGGTCCGGCAACAAAGCTATTACCCCAGAACTGAATGCCATTGGTCGCTCCTGAAGGGTCCGGTTCGTGACCCGTACGGTTACAGGACAGTACGTGCAACCCATTGGCAACAGCATGACTTCGCTGAATAGTAATCCAGGCATCCTTTTGTCTGAACTTTTCTGCTTCCGGGTCGGTGCTTTCCCATCCGATAGCAGTCGGATAAATAAGCAATTCAGCTCCATTCAGAGACATCAGTCGTGCGGCCTCCGGGTACCACTGATCCCAGCACACCAACACACCAAGTTTTCCGATGGAAGTATGGATAGGTTCAAAACCCAAATCACCCGGTGTGAAATAGAATTTCTCGTAATAGGCAGGATCATCCGGGATGTGCATCTTGCGGTACTTTCCCGCGATACTACCATCTTTATCGAGTACTACGGCTGTATTGTGATATACTCCCGGCGCTCTTTTCTCGAACAAAGAAAGTACAATTACCACCTGATTTTCCTTTGCCAGCTTGCCGAAATATTCGGTGGATGGTCCTGGTATAGTTTCAGCCTGATCGAAAACAGCCGGGTCTTCGGTCTGACAAAAATACAAGCCATTATGTAACTCCTGCAACACCACGAGCTCTGCACCTTGTTTGGCACAAGCTATGATGCTTTGTGTCAGTTTTGCAATATTCGCTTCTTGAGAAGCCGAGTTTGATTGTTGGATTAAAGCAGTTTTCATTTTTTTTATTTCTACAGTTTGTCATTCTTGCTGCTATAGGTAGCTTTCGCTATTTGGGCGCAAGCGTTGCGCCCCTACTTTTCCGC
This sequence comes from Paludibacter sp., assembly GCA_028705705.1. GTDB lineage: Bacteria > Bacteroidota > Bacteroidia > Bacteroidales > Paludibacteraceae > Paludibacter. The sequence continues at coordinate 352 of JAQWCZ010000070.1, read as the reverse complement.
TTTATATGTACTGCATCGTCACGCAATGCAATGAACCGTGTTGTTTGATCAATGGCAAACAATTGATGCCTATGATTTTTCTTTCAGGGAATACCTGTTCAAGTTGTTTCAACGCAATTTCATCTTTAGGTGACTGATAAGTTGGCATTAATACAGCACCATTGATGATTAAAAAATTGGCATAAGTTGCCGGTAATCTTACTCCGTCCTCATAAACCGCATCGGCCATAGGTAGCGGAATCAACCGGTAAAGAGTACCCGACAAAGTTTTGAACTGCATTAACTCTTCTTCCATTTTTTTCAGTTCACTGTAATGTTCATCAGCCACATCATCACATTGCACGTAAGCAAT
>JAQWCZ010000069.1 GCA_028705705.1 Paludibacter sp. | reverse complement strand
TTGCAGCCATCCTGTTTTACAGGAGTCGCAGTCGCAAGCTGTTTCGATGCCTTCAAATTTGCCGGGTATTCGCCAGGCCATGAAATAAAAACTCCAGTGGATATATGGAATGATATCGGATAATTCAATATCTAGCAATTGAATTAATCCTGTATTTTTTGGTTTCTCTGTAATATTCATAATTGTTGATAAAAAAATTAAGCCATCATCACCAGACTCAGCGACATGACTGCCATTCCCGCGATGAGACCGTAAATTGCGACATGGTGTTCGCCATATTCTTCAGCAGTTGGTAACAATTCATCTAAAGAGATATAAACCATGATACCTGCAACAGCTGCAAAGATAAAGCCGAAAGCAGCTTCGGTAAAGAACCATTTCAGCAGGAAGAATCCGATGATAGCGCCAACGGGTTCAGCCAGACCAGAAAGGAATGATAGTATAAATGCCTTTTTCTTGTTGCCGGTTGCATAATAAACGGGAGCTGAAATTGCCAAACCTTCCGGGATGTTGTGAATCGCGATGGCCACCGCGATACTTACCCCCAATGTCGGGTTGGTCATACCGGCCATGAATGTTGCCAGTCCTTCCGGGAAGTTGTGGATTCCGATGGCCAGCGCCGAGAAAAGCCCCATCCGCATCAATTTGCTTTTATCTCTTTTTCCGGGTTTGTCATAGTCTTTTGTTTTATTGATTTCGTGCGGGTTTTCACCGGAAGGAATTAACTTGTCAATGATACCAATTAGGGCAATGCCCACGAAAAACCCAATAATTGTGTACCAATAACCCGTTTTATCCCCATATTCAGCAGTAAGTGCATCTTTAGCCTTCGCAAATATCTCAATCAGCGAAACATAAATCATTACCCCAGCGGAGAATCCCAGAGAGGCAGCAAGGAACTTGGGATTAAATTTCTTATGCAAAAAGCCGATTAAACTCCCGATACCGGTTGCCAATCCCGCAAAAAGAGTTAATCCGAAAGCAAAAAGAAAATTTGACGTATCCATACGATTAGTTTAATTTGAGTAAACGCAAAGGTAGGGTAAAATGTTCATAAAAGAAACAATCCATTTAATGATACTATTCGCATTAGAAAAAAAATATTGAAAAGTGTTAGTGTGAAGTTGCAATTGGCTAATAAATAGTAGTATATGTGGATATTTAATTTGGTTTGTCTGTTTTTTGTCTTGTGTTGTATTGCAAAAATAATACTATATTTGCCTGGTGAATGTTTGAAAATTTTAAACTTAGATTTTTTGAACGTTTTACTCTCAGATTTAATTTTAAATTCAATGCAATAATGAAGAATGTCATTTTTGGTGAAATTACCCCTTTATCAGATAAGGATTGTTTTACTATTTTTACACGACTGAAAAATGTTTTCACTTATCCAATTCATACCCATGAAAATATATATGAACTGAACTTTATTGAAAATGCCAAAGGTGCCCGTCGTATAGTGGGAGACAGTGTTGAAGAAATTGGTTATTACGAACTTGTGTTGATAACAGGTTCACATTTGGGGCATTCATGGTTGGGAAATAAAAAGAAATTTAAAGATATTAAGGAGGTTACCATCCAGTTTCACTCTAATTTACTTGATCAAACACTGCTAGAAAGAAATCAGTTTAAGTCATTGGGTGATATGTTTGAAAAAGCAAAATGTGGAATTACTTTTCCGGAAGATACTATTGCTAAATTCAAAGACCGAATTGTGTCATTGTCAAAAGAAACAAATGGGGCTCATTCTGTTTTGAGTTTTATCGGCTTGCTTTATGATTTATCGTTGTGTGATGATATGAGGGTACTTTCTAGTAAATCGTTCAGTGACGATGATGCTGAATCATACGATAGCAGACGCATTAATAAAGCATATCATTTTATGCTTGAAAATTTTGATAAGCACATAAAGCTTGCTGATGTAGCAAAAGAAGTGAATATGTCTGAAACTGCATTCAGCAGGTTTATAAAAAAACGCACTGGAAAAAATTATGTTGATGCATTAAATGATATTCGTTTAGGACATGCCACACGAATGCTGATAGAAACAACACACAGCATCATAGAAATTTGTTATCTCTGTGGATTTAACAACCTGTCAAATTTTAACCGGATATTTAAAAAAAAGAAAAATTGTACCCCAAGGGAATTCAGAGACAATTACTGGAAAACCCATATCATTATTTAATATGACTCTCCTTTTTTCGCTTATCAGTGATTTCAATTCTCGTTTAAATAATATTGAGTATATTAAGTTGTTAAATTGCTGATAATGTTAGGTTAACTTATATAAATTATACATTTAGAGCAACTTATTTCTTCAAATGGTGATTTCTTACAGCAAAATAGTATCAATAATTAGTAGAAAAACACTTGAATGCTCTTTGTAATTAAGATATTTTTACTCCCGAGATTTGTTGGTATATTCAATCTGTGAATTTTCATAATCTACATAATAGTCTGATATCATGAATAAAAAAACGAAGTTAATTTTATTTCGATTTACAATACTGCTTTTTTCCGGAGCTATATTATTGAATAATGTTAGTTGCAATAAAATATCAAAGTTTACCGAAGAAACAGAAGTATTAGTTGTAGGTGGAGGCACCTCTGGTGTAATTGCAGCGATTCAATCAGCCCGGTTAGGCTGTAAAACTATATTAATTGAAAGTGGTTCTCAGTTAGGTGGAACAATGACCACTGGTGGTGTCGTTTTCCCTGGATTATTTCACGCCTGGGGAGAACAGATAATAAAAGGGATTGGCTGGGAGCTCGTGTCCGAAGCAGTAAAAATGAACGGAGACATTATGCCAGATTTTTCGAAATCCACCGGCAAACGTCACTGGGAGCATCAGATTCAAATCAATGGAGCACTCTATGTGTTACTTGCTGAAGAAAAAGCGATATCTGCAGGTGTAAAAATTCGATACTACGAAACACCACTTGAATTGAAAAGAAAAGGAGACCATTGGATTGTGACGATTGTTGGGAAAGGGACGCATTATAAAATTAAAACTAAACAAATTATCGATTGTACAGGGGATGCTTCTATTGCAGCATTAGCGGGATATGACCGATTACGTGAGAATGAAACACAACCGGGATCATTAATTTTCGAACTGGAGGGTTTTGATTATGATTTGTTGGACAAAAATGTGGTGAAAGGACTTTTTGAAAAAGCGCTTAATAATGGGGAAATTTTACACACTGATGGATATAATGGCATCCAATCAATTTTAAATACCCATGCAGGACTTTCGGTTCAACATGTTAAAAACGCTAACTCTTCAACATCTGCATTACATACTCAGGCGAATATTGATGGTCGTACTTCTTTACTGCGTATTTTAAGGTTTGTAAGAACACTGCCTGGATGCGAGAATGCCAGAATTAAAAAGATGCAACCAGAAACAGCCATACGTGAAACGTATCGGATTGATGGTGAATATAAGATAACAGTGGATGATTATGTGGGAGGAAAGGTTTTTGATGATGCTTTATCTTATACTTTTTATCCCATAGATTTACATGTTGAGGAAGGTGTTGATCCCAAACATCTGGAAGATGGCCTGGTTCCAACTGTGCCTCTACGTGCACTGATTCCGAAATCAAGCAGTAACTTTATGGTTGCCGGACGATGTGTAAGCAGTGATCGTTTAGCAAATTCTGCCTTAAGAGTACAGGCATCTTGTATGGGTATGGGTCAAAGTGCAGGTGTGGTTGCTGCACTGGCCAGTAAATATAACACCACTCCGCTTAAGGTCCCATTGGCTGAAATAAAGAAAATACTGAAAGAACAGGGCGGAATTGTTCCTGAATAATTCAGGGAGTATATAAAATTATGTTGCATTCAGGTTAACTAACAGAAAACAGCGGTATACGACGATGGTTTTTCAGGGTGAAAAGATGATTAAAAAATGGTAAAATGATCGGCAATCAAAAGAAACACGAGAAAAATACGGTGAAATTGGAGCAACTAACATGGAAGCTTGGTTATTGTGTTGAAAAGAATCAACTGCCCGATGCTTTCATTCCTTCGGTAGTTCCAGGAGCAGTTCAACTGGATATTGCGCGGGAAGCAAACTATCCTGATTACAATTATTCTGATAATTATAAACTCTTTCGCTGGATGGAGGATGTATATTATACTTATCGGACGCATTTCGAAAAGCCGATTATTAATGCAGGTGAAAAATTATGGTTTGTATCAAAAGGGATCGATTTTCAGTTTGAGATAGTATTTAATAATGAATTGATTCATGCTCAGGAAGGTATGTATGCATCTGTTGAGCTGGATCTGACTCCATATCTTCAGGAGATTAACATATTGGAGGTGAAAATCATGCCGGCTCCTAAAAGACATGCCTATCCTGAAGATAAAACGCAGGCATCACACGTAACAAAACCAGCAGTCAGTTATGGGTGGGACTGGCATCCAAGGCTAATTCCGTTAGGAATCTGGGATGAAACATATATTGAAATACGGAATGAGTCGTATGTGAATGATGTTTTTGTGGATTATGAGTTATCTGAAGATTTTTCTGTTGCTTATATAACTATTCATGCGAAAGCAACACTAACGAAAGATTATGCTTATCGATGGGAATTAAAAGATGCGCAGGATAAAACCGTGGTATCTTTAGAAGGATTGATGAGTCCAATGCTTGATGAAACGATAACATTTACATCTCCGACCCTTTGGTGGCCGCATGATCATGGAGTGCCTTATTTATATGATTCATGTTTTCAACTTGTAGGTAGTGATGGAGAGATAATTCAATCAGTAAAGAGTAAAATCGGATTTCGCCGTGTAAAACTGGTAATGAATGAAGGGGCATGGGATGAGCCTGCTACATTCCCGAAAACGCGAAGTGTGCCTCCCGCTCAAATTGAATTAAATGGCAGAAGAATATTTGGGAAAGGTACCAATTGGGTGAATCCTGAGATTTTCCCGGGAGTCATTACGCAAAAAAGGTACAAGGAATTATTGGATATTGTGGTTGAAACAAACTTTAATATTGTGAGAACCTGGGGCGGTTCTATCATCAACAAAGCGTCTTTTTTTGAATTGTGTGATGAGATGGGTATTATGGTTTGGCAGGAATTCCCTTTATCTTGTAACAATTATCCTGATAACACAAACTACCTTGCGTTACTTGAATTTGAAGCTCGTGCAATTATCTCAAGAATTCGAAAACACCCTTCATTGATTTTGTGGTGTGGTGGTAATGAGCTGTTTAATAGTTGGTCGGGCATGACTGATCAGTCGCTTGCACTTCGTTTGTTGAATGCATTGTGTTATGAGCTGGACAGAAAAACACCTTTTATTCCTACCTCTCCGTTGTATGGGATTGCACATGGGAATTATTTGTTCAACTGGAAAGGACAGGAGGTTTTTGACATGATAAATAATAGTCATCATACCGCTTACGCAGAAACAGGTATGCCCGGCATATCTCCTTTAGAGACACTGAAAAGTATTATACCTCCAAGTCAGTTGTTCCCACCCCGAGCTGGAACAGCATGGGAGGATCATCATGCTTTCAATGCCTGGGATGAAAATATGGAAACATGGTTATGCCGAGATATCCTCGATGAATACCTGGGGCATGCCGAATCACTTGAGGAGCTCGTCTTTCAAAGTCAGTTGCTCCAGAGTGAAGGATATAAGGCTGTATTTGAGGGTGCCCGTCGTAAAAAACCTTATTGTTCAATGGTGTTGAACTGGTGTTTCAATGAACCCTGGCCAACTGCAGCAAATAATTCGCTGGTAACTTACCCCTCCGTTCTAAAACCAGCAGTTGCTGCGGTGCGTGACGCTTGTCGGCCAATGTGTGCAAGTGCCGTTATTCATAAATTTGTTTGGAGTAAAAATGAGCTGTTTACAACGGATTTATGGTTTCTAAACGATACCCTTCAAGAACTTTCCGGATTGAATTTAATCGTCAGCTTACAGGCCGGCGATCAGGATCTTCGTATTTCAGAATGGCAGATACCCGATATAAAGCCAAACCAGCATGTTGCCGGTCCGACAATTACCTGTATGTTACCTTTGTGGCAAGTGAAACTGTTCAAGTTGATTTTGGTCGTGCAGGAAAACGCTGCATATAATGCAGAATACACCTTGATTTATCGCACCGACAAAACTTAACAATGAAATTACGAGTTGATTTTGTATTTGTTTAAAATAAATCTGATATTACACAGCAAAAAATGTGTCATATTATCATTAGTAGCAGGGCGGAAAAGTATTATTTATTTTCTATTCCGTTCTTTTATTTTACTGTTAAATTGCGGTTTTGCTATTTTATAATGTTTATATATGTCACATATACAGAATGTTAATAAATTAAATGTGATGAGTGTATGATAAATGCAAAGAAAATTTCTAACTTGACAATTGAACAAAATAAGTTTTTATTAAACGCAAAAAAGTATCATTAAAAGACAAAAAAACACTTGTGCTCATATAGTGGGCAATGTATTTTTGCAACAGATGATATAGTATTCAGTATAGGCTGAAGATGGAAATATACATTAACGGTTCTATTGGCTGCTATAAAAGTGTAAAATAATCTCAAATATAATTTATACTATGACACAAAATCTTTCAAATTGGCTTTTTAAAAAAAGCAAAGGACAGTTTCATTTAACCGGCAAGCATTATTTGCAGAAAAAATTGGCGATATTGGTACTCCTGTTTTTGGGTGTTTTTGCTTTTGTTTCTGCAAACAGCATCAATGGGGCTGATGTGACTGTATTGAATGGACAAATGAGATCAGCTACTCAAGTTGATGAAGTTATCAGGGTTACTGGTAACATTAAAGATGTAAAAAACGAACCAATGGTCGGTGTTTCTGTAGTTCTCAAAGGAACAAATACAGGTACAGTAACCGACATTAACGGTAGGTTTACGTTGAATGTTAGATCTGCAAACGATGTATTAAGGGTGTCTTATTTAGGATACAAAACAAAAGAATTCGGTGTTGGGAATATCCGCAATTTCAACATTATCATGGAAGAAGATGAGAAAGTGCTTGATGAAGTAGTGGTTGTTGGGTATGGAGCTATGAAAAAAAGAGACTTATCTGGTTCTGTTTCTCAGATTAAAGCAGATGAAATTTTGGCTGGTAATCCTTCTGCCAGTATTAATCAGGCACTTCAGGGTCGTATAGCCGGGGTTATCATTAACCAGAATGATGGTGCTCCCGGCGCCGGCGTTAACATGCAAATACGTGGTACAAACTCTTTCTCTTCGAATACACAGCCTTTATATATTGTTGATGGGATTCCGTTTGAGGTGCCAACAACTCCACGAAGTGCGGAAAATACCGATGGTAGTCTGGAGGCAACTGCAAATGCACTGGCATTTATTAATCCTCATGATATCGCTTCTATTGAAGTTCTGAAAGATGCTTCTGCAACAGCTATTTATGGATCTCGTGGAGCAAATGGTGTTGTGTTGATTACGACTAAATCCGGTGAAAAAGGTAAACCACGCATCGAACTTACCTCAAACCTGAGTAGTTCAGTAATTCGGAGACAGGTTCCTGTACTGGATGGTTATCATTATGCGCTGTATCGTAACGAACAACAGGATAATGCATTGCTTTATGATGGATCTCCTTTTACACAATATGTATATCCTACATCCGGTTTATGGACATATAAAACGAGCAATGGAGAAGTAAAGAGTGCAAAATATAACCCTTCACCTGAAGATTTCTTAAACCCCGGATGGCATGAAGGAACAGATCCTAATGGTGGACTTTGGAGACAATGGGTTGAAGGTACCAACTGGCAGAACGAGATATTCCAAACGGCATATTCTCAGGAGTATAATATGCAAATTTCCGGTGCCACCGATCGAGGTAATTATGCCTTTTCTGGTAACTACACTAAACAGGATGGTATTATTAAAGGTACTGGTTTTGAGAGATACACCCTTCGTTCAAATACCAGTCAGAATATTTCAAAAAATATTACTGTAGGTTTAAATTTAAATTATACCAATTCTTTGACAAATTTTGCCAGAGGAAACTCACTAGATTACAGTATTCTTCGTTCGGCTTTGCTTTATCCTTCTACAATATATTACGGAGATTTCTCTCAAAGTGATGAGTTGTTGTGGTTATCTGCAAACCCACGTACTTATGTGGTTTCTACTAAAAACGAATTATCAAGTGCAAATCTTTTTGCATCTGCTTTTGCAAGTATACGTTTAAGTAAGCACCTCGTGTTTCGCCAAAATTTAGGATTGAGTAATTTTGAAAGTCAACGTAGCACCTATTCTAATCGCGACACAGGTGAGGGAGCAATTGATAAAGTAAATGGTAAAGGTGGATTGAGTAATAGTCGTCAATCACATTCTACTACTGAATCGATGTTGACTTATAACCAAACATTTAATAAGATTCACAGTTTGAATGCAGTTGCAGCTGTAACATACGAACATAGGACAAACAGTGCCGAAGCAATGACAGCAACACAATTTCCAACCGATCTTACTGAAAACTACGACATGGGTCTTGCCCTGGTTCCCGGGAGTTTAGTCAGTTATAAAGTTGAAAGTAAATTGTTTTCTATGTTGGGACGTGTAAATTATGTATTAAAAGACAGGTATATTTTAACAGCCAGCTTTCGACGTGATGGTTCCAGTAAATTTTCTGCGATAAACCGATATGCCAATTTTGCATCAGGGGCTTTTGCATGGAGATTGTCAGAGGAACAATTTATTAAGAATCTGAATGTTTTTGATAATCTGAAACTCCGTGTCAGTTATGGTCAAACCGGGAATCAGGCAATACCTGATTATCAGACCATGTATACCATGCGTGTAGCCAATTATCCGCTTGGAGGTTCTGAACACAGCGGGTTTGTAAGTGATCATGCATATAATGAGAGTCTTAAATGGGAAACTACTGACCAATATAATGTTGGACTTGATTTTGGATTTTGGAAAAACCGTTTGAGCTTTATTGTTGATTATTATTTCAAAAACACAAAGGATTTGTTGCAAAATGTAAAAACGCCTCAATCTACCGGTTATGTTT
>JAQWCZ010000068.1 GCA_028705705.1 Paludibacter sp. | reverse complement strand
AGTTCAGGATCTTCTTATTCAGGTTCCAGTTCAGGAAGTTCAAGAAGTTCCGGTTCTTCCTATTCCGGATCAAGTTCCGGTGGATCCAGAAATTCTGGTAGTAGCAGTGGTGGAAGAAGATAAAGGTCTTTAATTTTAAGGTATAAAATAAATTAGTAACTTATTCATATTTAACATTATGAAACGGATATTATCAATCATTACTATAGCATTAACAGCAACAAGCATCGCGATAGCTCAATCGGAATTTGATGCACTCAAGTTTATTCAACCTGAGATAACTGGCACCGCTCGCTACACTTCCATGGCAGGTGCATTTGGAGCGTTAGGTGGAGATCCTTCTGCCATAAAAGATAATCCGGCAGGATTAGGTATTTACCGGAAATCCGAATTGACAGCTACTTTGGGCATAAACACGCAAAAAACATCTACAAGCTGGAGAAACGGTTATGCAACAACTGAAGGTTTATATAAGCCTGTCTTTAATAATTTGTCTTATGTTTTAGCTATTCCTGTATCTTCCTATTCAAACACGAATTTGGTACAATCAAATTTCTCATTTTCTTTCAATCGTTTAAAAAACTTTGACAGAAACATCAGAATTAATGGAGGTGTTGGTTCTCCTTCATCATTAACTGATTATCTGGCATATTTTTCTGAGCCATTTACCGGATATGATTTATATGAAGATACTGAATATGACCCTTATAGCAATATTGATATTCCATGGATGTCGGTACTAGCAGCAAATGCGGGATTGATTTCGGAAAACAATCAGGGTTGGACATCAGTTCTTGAACCCAATGAAACTGTTTCTCCCTACTACACCTCACGTGAACAAGGATACCTGAATGAATTTGCTGTTAGTTGGTCAGGAAACTTCAATAATAGATTATTTCTGGGAGCTACGCTAAATTTTTATGATCTTAATTATCATGCAGAAACAGAATATTCAGAAACATTTTCGTTGGATGGCTATTTGACCTTGTTGAACACATTCAAATCTAATGCAACAGGACTCGGTTTAAAACTGGGGAGCATTTATGCACCGTTGGATTATTTGAGATTGGGTCTTTCACTACAAACACCGGTTGTATATAATGTTAAAGACTATCATTATGCTGATTTGAAATATGGATACCAAACACAAAACGGTTTTATTAACGATAAAGAAATGACACCCGAAGGCGATAACAATTACAAACTTCAAGGTCCATTTACTTATAATCTCAGTGGCTCATTTATTTTGGGAAACAAAGCAGTGATTGGTTTTGAATATGCTGCCAGTTTGAATTCGGGTTCAAAGTTTATGGATATAAACAACAACACGTTTTACCACAGTTATGAAAATGATAGTATCAAAGCCTTTTTTAATAAACAAACAATGATCAAAATCGGAGGAGAATACAAATTAACGGATCATTTTTCTATTCGTGCCGGTTATGCCTTTGCCGGACCAGCAACATCTGACAAATTACGAAAAGAGTTCAATCCCAATACCATCAGAACAGATGTTGAATTCTTTGTTCCCAATGGCAGCACGCAGTACTTAACAGCAGGGTTGGGATATCGCGAGTCGAACTGGTATATTGATTTGGCTGTTATGAACAAAGTTTATGACGAAAAGTTTTATGCCTATAATTCCAATAAATTAGCACCCAATCGTGCCAATGTAGCCGGCATAGTAACCACGAGCAATATAAATGTAATCGGGACTATTGGGTTGAGGTTTTAGCATCATTACATGTCTGATGCACGGAACCATACATGCCTGAGCTACTCCCCAAAATTTGGGCATAAAATTTTTGGTTTAAAGATAATACTTTTATACCTTAACTTTATGTCCTAATTTTGGGGAGTAGCTCATAGCTCAGGTATCGGTTCCGGCATAGAAAAGAATCTATTTTGCATAAAAATAATGAGGCTGACTCATTTTTTATTTTGAGACAGCCTCTTTTTAGTGTTTAATTTTAACCACCATCCACTTGACGAGATTCTTAATTCCCTGCATAAGAAACTCATACAGCCACTCCAAATAATGAGCTGACCAGCGTTGCGGATGGGTAGTAATCATCATTTTTTGAGGTAGTTTGTTGCTTTTAGCAGCATCAATCAGTTCATAAGTTGACTGATAATCCAACAACTGATTCACAGCTACCTTATCCCGGATGCTGAAACGGTCACCATTCCACATCCTGCCTGTATCCGTCAGGTAAAAAACATCCTGAACCCCTTCTTCACCGGATCCAAAAATATCAAAATAAGGCTCACCGATAATTCCGTAAGTGTGATAATCATAATCCTTCCAGAGATCCTTATTATCGTATTGAGAAGTAGGGCTTCCATGCATACAAATTGTTTGTATCGGGTAGAATTGGCGAAAATAATTAAGTTGTTGTTCAAAGTGTAAAACAGCAGCTTTTATATCTCCTTTACATATTGACAAATCTTCGTAATGATAGCCAATTTCATGGCCCAAAGCAGCAATCTGTTGAATGATTTCAGGTTGGTTACTTTCCGGAACAACCCTGAAATAATAAGTAGATCGGATGCCCAATTCATGTTCTACTTTTGCAATTGACAAAGAGTTAGGAGCACGTAAATCAACATCATGTCGAAGTAAAATATATTTTTCATTGACCTTACCACTACAATATTGTTCAAAAGTAAAAAATAAATATCCTGACTTTTGTAAAGCACGAAGAAGTTGTGAATAAATATCAAGCGTAAAATCTCTTTGTTTCAACATGCTAATTTATTTATTACAGACACTTTCAATTAATTCTGCTATAATCATATTTGTGTCGCCGATACTGGAAAAGTAATTATTTCTTTTATCCATCCATTCATTTTTTTTGTCGGGTTCAGTTAATTCACCAATCACATCAAAAAGATTACCTTCTAATGCAACATTTCTTAATATATGGTATTTAGACTCCAATAACTTAAAATTTGACATATCATGTTCACCTACAAAAGAATTTGTTCTAATTGAAGGTGTTCCCAGCAATGCAGCTTCAGTAGCCATAGTTTGAGAATCACCAAGATATAATTCAGCTCCATATAACACATGATGAATTTTTGAAGCCGGAATTTTTAGTGAATATTCTTTTAAATTATCTGATAATTCTTTTTCTGATGAAATATACACCTGGAATCTATTTTTAAGCAAATTTACTATTTCACTTTTCTTATCTTCAGATATACCTTTTTTACCTACATCGTGATTTGCTGTCCACCCAATAAAACGCAACACAACGTAAGGTTTGATTATATTAAGTTTATTTAATTCTTCATTATTAAATTGAAAAACAGATGGATGTAAATAACAATTTTCAAATAAGCCTGGGATTCTAATGTGTTTCACTCCATAATTCAACTCAAAATTTTCAGGTGTAATTACCCTATCAGCAAGTGGAGCAACAATTTTGTTTGTTACAAACACAACTTCTGAATCAGGAAAAATAATTGTTTTACATTTTAAAAGTTTGGACAGAAATACACTGTAAAGCGATGCTTTTGAGATAATAATATTCGGTTGTGCTTTTTTAAGTATTTTATAATAATTATTCAAGATATAGATGACAGCAAATAATTTCATAATCAGATTTTTCTTATGCACACCAAAGACCTGATAATTAATTCCTTCTTCTTGTAAGATTTTTAACAACACATCTTTATCTCTTGCAACAATTTGTATCGAATGTCCTTTTTGAATTAGAATATTCATTACCTGTTTAAATTGGTAAAAATGCTTCGGGTGGTTCAATTCTATTACAATTTTCATCTTATATTGTTAATAATGCTTTCCAAAATTCTATATCAACATATCATTCAATTAAAACAGACCACATCTTTATGCGTCGAATGTTCGTATTACTTTGGCAGGCAAACCAACCGCAATAGAATAAGGAGGAACATCTTTGGTAACAACAGCCCCTGCTCCAATTACAGCTCCTTCACCAATTGTAACACCAGGCATAATGATTGCACCAATTCCAATGTGAGCTCCGTCTTTTATCACTACTTTTTTATAGACAAGAGGATTATCCATTACGGCAAGTCCTCTTTTGTGGTTTGACAATTCCCTTTGATGACATAAAATTTGTACCCCTGCAGTAACCCAAACTTTTTTACCTATAATAACCATATCCGGAACAGAGTCATCAATAATTACTGTTCTACTAATTTTTGAACCTTTTCCAATTTTAACCCCTCTCATCCTATGGAAAAAAACAGTAACCTGAGCTGGAAATGTAAACTGGACAAGAATTGATAAAATTCTTATCCATACACCTTTTACTATTGATGTAAAACTTCTTTTTTCGTACATATACTATTTATTCTTAATGATTTTCTCGAAAATTAATTTTCCCAAACTGTATAAAAATTTATGACAGATATACAGATACCTGCCCGTTTCAAGTTCAATCGCGCCAAACTTTTTCTTAAAATTTCTAACACCATATTCCTTTTCCGGTTTTCCGGCACCCATGAAATCAAAGGTTTCAAAATCATTTTCAGCAGCAAATCGAATCCCTTCCCAGGTTGCTAACACGGAAGAATATTTATTTTCAGCATTTTCATAGTCTCCAACTATATACCATTCATATACTTTTTTGAAATCGGTAACCAGTAAAATACCTCCAATGATTTTATCTTTACGTTTGATTACTATCAGATGTGTGTTTTCCAGTTTTACAATCTTTTTAAAAAACTCAATAGGGAAAAGAGGTAAATGTATATTATTATATAATTTTTTCAGTAGTTTATAAAAACTGGTTATATCATTTATATCTTCTGTCTCAATGGAAATTAATCCGTTTTTTTTCGCCTGTTTAATTTGTCTTTGTTTTTCTTTTTTCAGATTTTTAAAAAGAATATCAGTAGATTTATTTGTATGAACATGAAGATTTATATGTGGCTGATATAAGAACCCATTTGTCTCCAATAGTTTTTTATAATCAGAATAATCCACATAATTTCTTATTTCGATATAGATAGCTTTTCTATACAGATTATTTTTTAAAAAATTTAAAAGTGCTGATAATGCTTCATTGGTGATGTTATCATCCAACAACAAGCCACCAGGTATAATTACTCGGCTGGAAAACTTTTTTACTAACAATCCTCCATCTGCAACAACATAACCACAAACTAAACCTTTTAACTGTCCGTTTTCTTCCACTCCATATACAAAAGATTTCATAAAGGAAAGTGAACAAAAAAAATCATAACAGGTTTTTGTTTGGAAAAATGAAGCGGTATAAGAATTATAAATTAATAATTCCCATTGTTTTTCATTAACTTCTTTATCTTTTAGTAGCTTAATCATGCTTAATATTTATCCAAAATACCACGATAAATATTGAACAGTTGTTGCGCAATATGTTGATTATCCAGTTTCAAGTCTATTATACGTTGTCTTCCTTCGATGATTTTTTTTCTTTTTAATGCCTGTTGTAACTTATCTGCAATATCTTCCGGATAGTATGATGCAATATAACATCCACCCGCATCCCCCATAACTTCAGCAACATCCCCAACATCTACAGACACAACCGGAGAATTACATGCCATAGCTTCTTTTATAAACTGTGGTGATCCCTCTGAGCGACTTGTCATTACACAAGCATCCACCGCATTCATCAACCAACACACCTGTTCACGTGTATAATTTCTGAGTTCAATAAGATAAGCTGCATGTAATAATTCAACAGCCTGATGTGCCAAGTATGCATTTTTAACCGGGTTATTAAAAGAACCTGAAAAAAGTATAATTTTATCCTTCAAAGGCAAACTCATTTTTTCCCTCACGATATGTTTAGGTATCGGTTTGAAAAAGTCCAAATCGACTCCACATGGTAATAATGAGCATTTTTTTTTAAAATTTGCTTTCTCCAGGTTTTTCTTAGAAACAAAGATATTGTGTTTTGACAACATCATTGTTAATTTGGAAAGCCAAAACACCTTAGAATCATTTATATCACTACCATGATAGGTTGTTACAACCGGAATCTTACGTTGTAAATTGGCTAATAAACCAGAAAGACCATAATGTGCATGTATCAGTTGAGGTTTAAATAATTCAATTTTAGTCAACAATAATTTTCTGCTTTTCAAATAACCTTTCCATCCTTTCTCTTCTACGCCAAAGAAATCCGGAACAACTCCAGTTTTTTTAAGAGCTTCAACCTGATCCACAATAAAAGGTGCAAAATTACCTGAATTTTTACTGCAAACAATTAATAATCTGATATTGTCCATTTTAAAAACTTTAAGCTAAACCCCTACCCGCCATTTTAAACCAATTCCAGGCAATAAATATAAAAAACAAGAGGATTAAATACCAATTAAAATACTTTTTTTCATTGTTTGATATATTACTTAATCCATAAGCTGCAAGAATTAATAAAAATGGTAAAGCAGGTAAATGGAAACGCTCAGATTGAGCAAATGCACTTAATGCTACCACAATTAAGTATGCAACTGTGAAAGAAGTAATCATAATATTATCACGCCATTTTTTCTCCTTAATAATAAAAAACAAAGCAAATAAAACAAAAAAAGCCATGACATTCTTCACCACATATCCCCCATGTAAAAGTTGTTGATTTTGTTGATGAGCAACATCTACCATGGTTGGAAAAGGAATTATAAAAATAAAGGGTACAAAAACTGATTTGGAAGCATATTTTGCAAAAGCATTTCCTCCTTCTCTTTTTGATCTGTACTCCAACGATGTTTCCTGATTTTCAAAACGTGATTCCCATATTTCTTCGACCTCATTGATAATTGTACTACCGGCAAAGAATGTTAAAGCAACAACTACCCAACCGATAATCACTACTTTCTTACTCATAGTCAGAACCCTACGAGAAGAAAAAATCAAGGCTGTAAACAAAGAAAACATAGCAGTGGCACCTAATACTGTCCTGAAAAAGAATAAAGAGCCTCCAATTAATAAGGTTGGTATAACTGTCAGTAATGTATATTTATGAACCCTAATCAACGAATCTGCCCTTTCAATAAACAAAACTGTTAAAAACAACATTTCTGCTTCTTTTAAATGTAACCCCGAATAATAAATCAGGTTAGGCATTAACATACAAAAAATGGCAGCCATACGACCAACTTCTTCACCGAAATTTCGGGTTGCTAATCTGTAAATTAAAACACACATCCAAGCACCTAATAAGGCTTTGATTAAACGAGCAATTATAATGCTGTTACCAACAACCATATACAGAACACCCAAATAAGTGCCATACCCTCTGTCTGAAACCGGCATTCCCCAAAATACATTTTCATAATTTCCAAAACCGGTTTCAGCCAACGCTTCTCCTAATCGCTGGTACATTTTTGCATCTCCGACACTGAACTCAAAGGGTTGCCCTGTCATGATTGTATAAAGAACATAACTAAAAAATACCCAAACAACACGAATAATAATTGCTGTTAAAAATATTTTTTTTTGAAATCTTGCCGGATATATATTTCCCCATTTTCTTGTAAGTATGTTTGAAAAATAAAAAAATCCTACAACCTCAATAATTCCAAATAACCACCACAAAATCGACATGGTATATGAAAAAAACACCAGACTGACAATCAACAGTGCAATTACATATAATGTAATTGCTTTGTTAGTAAAGTATTTTGGTATATAATCTAACACTTGTTTAATTTTAAACAATAAAAGAATATGTTTGAAGACTTATTTTAGCTAATTTTTAAGAATCTGCATAAGAGTTTAAACTGAAAAATCAGCCATTGTTTCATATTCGGTAAAGTATATATTTTTCCAAATTCTATAATTTTTTCGGGAATAAAAGTTTTGGTTTCAAGTTTCACAAGGGCTTTCCATAGCATGATTTCACTTTGTTTCATTGCCTTTGATTTTAATACTTTTAATGTATCTATCCGGCGAATGGGAATGTCTATTTCTTCAACCGGAACACCACAATCCAAACCTGCGGATAACAATTGAACTGTAACACCCATCACTTGTTCATTATTATACAATTCCCAGAATGCAGGCGGCATTCCTCTGTATTTACGCATGTTTCCATGATGATACGACAACACTCCCCATGGGGTAAGATTCAGCAAAGGTTTTTTAATAATTCCAAATCCACCGGTTAAAACAAGAACATCAAGATTATGTTGTTGAATCTTTTCAATGGTTTCTGTTGAATAATGATCGTTTGTTTCAAAATAACTTATCCCTTTCTCAATACAAAATTCTTTGGTGCTAATCGAAGGTTGTTTTTTATTAAAATAACTTTGTACCGCCATCACAAACATATATCCTCCCCTGCCTCGTTTGAAGTTTTTTTTTATTTTTTGCTTTAAAGTCAACTTTGGTTTGGAATCGATAATTACAAGTTTAATTTCCATTCTTTTGTCTTCGAATACAGGTTTGAGCGTATTCAATACAAATTCACTTAAATTTTGGCTTGACAATAAACCGATTCTCATAAAAATTCTTTCATCAATTAAAATAACCCTGAGGAACATGAGAAAACATGAGTTTTTATTAAAAAACCATCTTCCGTATTTAGTTCATGTAAACATTACATCTTAGACTTACAGCCTATTTGAGAACCCATAGGATTGTTTTTCCCCATTTCTTGTTTTCAAAAAGGCCCATAAACCACTGGCTTTCACTACAAGTTCATTGATATCTCCGGTATCATTTACCGATAGTCTTTTCAATCTGAATAAATCAGTTTTAATAGTATTGTAGCCGTAATCAACCGTTATTCCACAAATATAGCCGGCTGTTTTGGCAAGCAGAATATCTCGTTCCGAATAATCACCGTTGGGATATGATAAAGTGTTAATTGACAGTTGAAAATCATTTTCCAATATTTGTTTGGATCCTATTATCTCCTCAGCCGCTTCAGCATTGGTGCATTGTGGCAATACCGGATGAAATTTTGTATGAGATTGAAAATCTACCCATTCTTTCATTTCATCAAGTTGCTTCTTATCCAATGCTTCCTGATTAATATGTTCCTCTTCCTGGATAAAACCATGTTCTTCTAGTTTTTTTAACCTGAGTTTATTGGATATTTTTTTAATGTC
>JAQWCZ010000067.1 GCA_028705705.1 Paludibacter sp. | reverse complement strand
TTGCCCCCTGACAAGTAGAACATCCCCCCGATGTCCGTGGGCCAAAATTCGAATTGGTTGCTAAGTTCCATTCAATAACCGTTTTTGCTGAATTATTCAACGCACCTAATATTACATTCTGCAAATGCCAACTGAAATCGTCGGAGAAACTTCCAGTACTGGAAGTGTATTGTTCAGTAAAATACACGTTTTTCCCCGTCCTGTTTTTCACCGTAGTTAGTGCTGAAATATCCCCTGCATACAAATGAAACGCTGCCCCATCGACATAAGTGCTACCATTACAAACTTCAATCGGATAACTGGTATTATCACAGTTATGATCAAAAGCAATTATTTTAATGCCGGAATAACCGTTGTTAGCCATTAACGGTCCAAGGTAAAGATTGATAAAGTTTTTTTGCTCCGTCATACTCATCAACATACTCGGCTCGTTAGCTCCGTTTTCAGGTTCATTTTGCGGTGTAATTGCCCAGATGTTGATTCCATGAGCTTTCATGGCATCAAAGTACTTAATAAAATATTTAGCATAAGCTGTATATGAAGTCGTTTTAAGGGAACCGCCAGTCCATGAACCGTTGGTTTTCATCCATCTGGGGGCCGTCCAGGGAGAAGCAAGAATCTTTATTTCAGGATTGATTGCCAAAATCTTTTTCAACACCGGTATTAAATAGTTTAAATCTGGTCCGTTAAGACTAAATTTATTCATATTTACATCACCTGATGTTTCGTTATAACTATAAATTGTGGAATTCAGGTCGGTTGCACCTATTCCTATACGAAGTACAGAAATGCCTAATCCGTTTGCTTTATCAAACAGCTCTGAAAGCAGTGAGTTTTGCTGAGAAATGGTAAGCGAACTGATGACTTCGGCGCTGCCCTGAGTCAGGCAAAACCCAAATCCATCAATTTCCTGATAAACAGTTTCCGGGTCAACATAAATTATTTCGTTTGCTGAACCTGAATTTACATTCAGATAAACAGGATTTTGTTGTTTTATCAACCGGCTTTTATCACCGCTGGTCAGCCATGGAGTAACCGTCTGTGAAGCTGTTGTAAGACTCTTTAACAACAGTATAATTGATAATGTTATAATTTTAAGCAAATAAACCTTCATCTCCTGGTTAACTTTATATATTTAAATTCCCCCTCAAAAAAGTTAATGAGAGGGAATTTAATATATTATTCATTATTTATCTGATAAATTTATAGTTATACTTATTATCAATTACCAACAGATACACACCGGCAGATAAGGATGTTGTATTTAACACTGTTTCTGCATCAGCTTTTTGTGTCATAAGTTTTCTACCTGTGAGTGAATACAATTCCACTAAATTTTGTGCTCCTGTTACAATAACTTTATCTTTAAGGAATGAGGTGTTTATTCCTGACTCTGAATTCAGACTACTTGATGTCGAAACATCTTCCGTTAAAGACAGATTGCTTATAGAAAGGTTCATATTCCCTCCCCAGGTTCCGATTCTAAAAATCAAATAATACATTCCCGATTCTAAAGAAGTATATTTACAAACACCTGCTGAATGGTTGCTGCCTTTTTGAGCACTTGCTGCGAAAGAGCCATTAAACCCTGCAGGCAAATTTCCGTTCCATGAATTTAACTGTCCGATATTATCATTTTCTGATAAAATCCCTAAAGTAGTGATATCAGTAATATCATTAGGCTGCAACGCATTAGTAACATACGCTTGCATCCAAACATTAGAAACATTATTTCCCAAATCCTTAACAAGCATATCGAACGAATATGTTTTGCCAACAGATAAATAAACCGGTT
The DNA here is from genome assembly GCA_028705705.1 of Paludibacter sp. Lineage (GTDB taxonomy): Bacteria > Bacteroidota > Bacteroidia > Bacteroidales > Paludibacteraceae > Paludibacter. Next base: position 7,298 of record JAQWCZ010000067.1, on the reverse strand, counting down.
GATAAAGAACAAAACCATCATTCGACGAATTTACAAATTTTAAGGCGGTGGAAGCACCAGTAGGAGCATCGGAAGAATTCCATGTAAACGTAGGTTGAGTTTTACCCTGAGTAGCGATTACCCATTTTGTTTCATCGTTCATGCTGCCTCCTACTATCAAATTTGAAGTGCCTGATTTTTGCAATATCTTCACACTCTTTGTAGCAGTTCTGCTACCTGCTTCGTTTGTAGCAGTTAAAACAACACTGTAAGTACCTGGAGAAGTGAATGTATGAGTTGGACTCGCATCTGTACTTGCAGCTGTTTCATCACCAAAATTCCAGGAATAAGAACTTGCATTGGTAGAAGTATTGGTAAAAGTTAACGCTGTATTTGAAAGTCCTACACTAAAAACCTCAAAATCGGCAATAGGTCTTTCATCAGCCAGGGTAAAGGTTGCTGTTTGTACTTCATAGGTATTTGTCCAGTTATCTCCTGCACCCCAATAGTGTTTACGAACCAACCTGACATCAAATTTGTACACTCCCGGTTCAGTAGCAAGGGAAAGAATGTCAATACTTCTTCCATTTGTATCATATTTATAATCATTCCCTTCATGTGCGGCAAGAAAACTTATATCAACACTATTCCAGGTGTCAGGAGCTGTACCTCCTGAAAGATAAATACGATACTGGATTACGAAAGAATCGTCCATAAAATAATCGCCATTTGCTGCCCAGGCTACTGCGACACCGCCATCAATTAATAATGATTCCGGTGTTCCAAAATTCTGACCCGTAAATTGCTCGTTGTTATTATATGCAATTGATAAAGGATTTTCACCCCAGTTTTCAGTGTTAATCTTATAAAGATATGCAGCATTTCCATTCTTTATTATCGAAACAGCTATAGGTCCATTACCATTATTTTGTGAAAACAAAGAAGCTGTAATCACCATAAAAATCACAATAAAAGTTGTCTTTTTCATAATATTTTATTTTAAAAGTTTTGTAATCGTTATTTAAAGTATTTTACTGTTGATTGTCATACAACCGACAATCATTCTATATCTATTTGATAATCTTTCCAATAGTATCTTTTATTTTACAGACATAAACTCCTGCCGGCAAATCCGAAATATTGATTTGTTCATCCTTACTGCTTAGTTCAATAGTTTTTATCAAATTGCCTGACATATTATACAAAAGCAAAAACACACCTGTGGCATTTTTAACAAACATAGTATTGGAATTATTTGATAAAATTATGTTATCTGAATTTGAGTCTGGAATGGAATTTATTGTCTCATCCGATACAACCAGTTTTGTATTATCAGTTAGTAGTTCATAATAATCCGAAACTATAATATCATTAGTATGATCGGAAAGCTTGACTGCCACATTATATTTTCCTTTTTCAGTTGCAGTAAAACTCGCATTTGAAGCTCCTTCAATTAATGTCCCGTCCTTATACCAACGATATTGAGCATAAGCTGTTGTGCTCGGATTACCATTCGGGATGATTTTGGGTTTCGGTGTCAATAATAACTGAGCTACTTTCTGTGCCATTCTTTTTGAAGTTTCATCATTGGCATGAACGCCATCAGGAAGGTCGGCATTTGTAGCTGAAGATGTAATTGAATACCAGTCAATTATGGGAATCATTTTTTCTTGTGATATCTCACAGATTAACGGTATTATACCATCCGTTATGTTATTATTATTGATTCCATAAGCATTATTTAATGCTTTTATCGGGGTAATCATATATATCTCAGGATTGCTTTCTAATGCTTTATATTTCTCAATGAATGTTATGTATTCATTTTTAAAATTACGTTGTCCCCAATATCCGTTTTTTGAGTCATTTGTGCCAAGTGCAATTAAAATTACATCCGGGGTATAATTTCTTAAAGCCTGAACAAATGAAGCATTATTTTCCCAGGCCCCCCATGGTTCTGGGAAATTCATTAAAGTTGCACCGGAGATACCTAAATTCTTCGTTCCGTAATCATCTGTCAAATAATCCCGTAGTTGTACCGGCCATGCTTTGGTAATAGGATTCGACACTCCTGCACCGGCAGTATTACTATCACCAATACACGCAACTTGAATATCACCATCCTGATCTCCTCCTATTACCACTTCATATTTCCCCGACAATTCTCCTGTATTACTTACCTGAAATGATACATTACCACCGGTTATACTTGCGAAACCAAGTAAAATATTACATGGATTCCATTCGTACATTCCTGGTGCAGCCTGAAATGTAGCTTGCCACGTCCATTTATCTTCATCTTTTATCAACTGACCATTGGGATAATCAACCATTGTTCCTGAATTTTCCCAATTAACTGTTTTATCAAAGAAGCCATAAAACCAGAAACCTTCCCTTGGTATATTATATAAAGGATTTAATGACTCAGTAACCCAGGCAACGATGTTTGCATCATTCGCCCATGTTCCCGGAGCATTAGTCAATTCTCCTTTTGTATAATCAATAACTTTTAAGGTAACCGGAAATTTTGACAAAGTACCGGGATCGGGAATAACCAATTCATAATTTCCGGACAAGCTTCCATCTGCATTCACAGTAAAATCCAACCGTTTTTTTACCTGATCATTTACACCCTTACTATCTCCTTCATAATAATACATAGCTGGCGTAACTTCAGTCCAACCTAAGGTCTTAGCTCCCGGGCACCATGAATATGTGCCCGGACTTGCCTGTAATGTTATCGTCCATTCCCACGCATCCTGCGTTTTATCAAGAAATCCTTTAGGAGTTATACCTGCATCGTTATACATCGGATACCACCAGTCGTCGGGAGTACGATAATTTTGTGCTTTTAAATTATCATCAATCCAGCAATATATATTTATTTCATTTTGATCATTAATTTTATTTGTAATGTCTCCTTTAGTCTGGTCAATAACTTTTAAGGTAACCTGAAAAGCAGAAACATTGAAAAAAGAAATCAGCAAAAAAAATGTAGAAAACAACTGTTTTAATTCCATAAAATGATATCTTTTTGCTAAAAACTATCTTACTGAAACTTTGCTTACTGCATTGTCAACCCGAAGTATATATAACCCTGAAGAAAGATTACCAGAAGAGAATGTACCGTTCAATTTTTTCGATTGTAACAGTCTACCGCTCATATCGAACAATAAAACATCTGATTTCACGCCTTCGACAACTACTCTTTTATCAATAGAATATATTTTATAGTAGTTAAAATTAAGTTGTGGTAATCCGGAAATTTCTTGTTTCCAACCCCATACCGTAATATTGGTATTAGCATCTGCAGGATATACTGCAGAACGATTTGGCAATTCTTTGGTAGGATCTGCTTCTCCAACCTCCGGATATCCCCAGTCGGGTTTATTATACAATCGATATTCGATACTCATTACCATTGGGATAGCAAAAGAGAACGTTCCATCCTGATTTTTCGTTGCTTTCATGGCGTTATCCATATTCCAGCCGAGGAAGTCGCCCATGATCCAGACACTATCTGTACCAACGGGTACGGTAGCAGTAATGTTAATGGTTCCGGTTTTATCCGGGTCGTAGATAGCTTTGAAAGCATTTACGACAACAGCGGTTGAGCTTTCTGTCGTACCATATTTGTAATTTGTAGACGGATCTGTTTGTTCGTACGACCATGCCGGTCCAGCACAAAATTTAAATTCCATGTTGATAGCATCAATACTATGTACCGTTTTGGAGAATATTTTGCCATTTACATCCTCCGACACGAAATCCATTTTATATGCTTCCGATGGACTAGCCCAGTTATCAAAAGCCCCAACAATATACAAGACTTTCACTTCTGCAGGAGCTAACACATCAATAGTAACATCTCTTTCATCCAATTTAAAAACTTCCAACCAGGATTCCACAACATCATTTTCCTGCCAGGTTCTGTTTTTTTCTCTTTTTTGTCCCTGAGCATCAGCTTCTTCATATTTCCAGTCCGGACCCGACCAATACTTATACTCATCTGTTTCTTTTGCATTTGGCAAATCAATTGTAAAATGAGTTGCATCCACTTTTGTCATACGGTTATTGAAACTCCAATTATTCATTCCTCCTACAATATAACAGGCATCTGTACCTACCGGAACAGTGACGTTATACGTTAGTGCAGCTACCGGCTGCAACATCGCATACAAGCCTAATAAGGCGATTACTAAAGTAAAAACTTTTTTCATACTACTTAATTTTAAAGATTTATATTGATTGAGATTAAAGAAATTTTATTTCCATTTAAAAGATACTACCTCACCAGGTTTAAAGCTGTAATCAAACATGGTATTTGCACATTTGAAACGAATAACTTTCGTTTCTTTTCCATGATACACAGCTAAATAAACGAAACTACCATCAGGATTACGGAAGGCAACTCCTTTCAGCGCTTCACCTGACGATACAAGTCGTACTGCATTAGGTTGTACTACCTTGCCATAATGACTAATTGCATAGTATTCAGCATTATGTTTAACTTTGCCATTAGAACTGACCTGCACAACTCCCCAGCAATTCTGGCAGCCAAAATTTTTGGGACCATCGTTTTCATCGAGAGCAAGATTCCACAGCAGCACATTTTTACTCCAGCAATTCATCGCGCCGGCAAGAAGTTCACCAACATACCAACGAACATTCTGATCGAAATCAGGCGCCCATCCGCCTCCCGACTGTTCTGTGAAATACAGATTCTTGTCAGGATGAGCCTCTTTCACCTTACACAAAGCAGAGATTTCTCCTTTATAAAGATGAAAACCTGACCCATCCACGTAGCTTTTCGCAATTGAGTCACTCATGATACTAACAGGGTAATCCGGATTATCACAATTGTGATCAAATAGTACAATTTTAGTTTTCAGACCGGATGCAGATAACTTAGGGCCTAAATGGTCACGTATAAACAATTTTTGCTCATCCGCTGTCATATCCATGCAGGGATAAGCAGCGGTTCCATATTCCGGCTCATTTTGTACAGTCATAGTATGAATTTCAATTCCTTCCTGCTGATAGGCCTGCAGGTATTTGATCAGATAATCCGCATACACATCATAACAATCGGGTCGTAATTTACCTCCAATCATACTCCCTGATGTTTTCATCCAGCCAGGAGGACTCCAGGGAGATGCCATAATTTGAATATCCGGATTGATGCTGATAATTTCTTTCAGCATGGGTATTACATCCTTATAATCTTCAGCAATGGAAAAATTACTGAGCGTAAAATCTTCCTTTTCACTATAACTGAATAAGTTAAACGAGAAATCAGAAGCACCCACGCACAAACGGGTATAATTTATTCCGATACCTTCAGGCGTAAATAAAACCCTGAACAAAGAATCACGTCGTACTGAATTCAGATTTTGATGAAACACATAAGCTGATGAATGGGTCAATGCTGCACCTACACCAAGAACAGTCTGGCATGTTTGATCAGGAAAAATTTCTACAAGTTCTTTTACATCTTCCGGCGAAACTTTCAAATCAATTGTTTTGTTGATCAATAATTGGTCTGTGTCAGGTAAAGTCGACCACACCTGTACTATTTCTTTTCCAGTAATACATCCGATAAAGATTAGCGTAAAAAGTAATATCAATGTTTGTTTCATGGTTTACTTCCTATTTTTTATTCAAAATGAAAACTTACAACCGATTCATCCAGTTGATTATATAGAAATTTACGAGTTCCACACCTGATATTATATTTCTTTCTGGCACCGCTCCGATTCATGATGACAAGCACTTTTGACCTATCGGTATTCATAAATGCAGAAAGTGTCAGTCCATCAGAAAGATTCGTTGCACTGGTTTTGATTCTTTTCGCACCCAGCCGGACAAATTTTGAAAAATGTCCCAACAAGTAATACTCTTCATTTCTGAAATAAGTGCCATCAGATTTAATGGTCACCACCCCGCGACAGTTCTGGCAGCCTCCGGTGGTAGTCGTCGGACCGTTTTGAGGATTCAGCGCCAGATTCCACATGATGAAATTCTTTGAACCCCGATTTACAGATGCCATCAGGAAATCTTTCATAAACCAGAACATATTCTCCATCCGGGTGCCGGTATTCCAACCTCCTCCAGATTGTTCTGTGAAATATACGTCCTTATCAGGATGTAATGCCTGCACCGCATCAATGGCAGAAGCATCGCCTCCATATCCATGCCATCCGGTTCCTGCCACATATTGACGTGTAAGGGGATCATTGAGTATGTTAATGGGGTAATAAGCGATGTCAAAATTATGATCCCATATTATAATTTTCGTTTTTAAATTATGCTCAATGAATTTAGGTCCCAGATAATCCCTGATTATTATATTTTGTTCCTCCCACCCCATTTTCATGGTCGGATAACCGCCGGTTTCATGCATTGGTTCATTCTGTATGGTAATGGCATCAATGGTAATTCCTTCAGATTCGAAGGCTTTGATATACCGTACAAAATATTCAGCAAAATCAGGATAAATCTGGCTACCTTTAAGACTTCCCCCATACATACTGTTGTTCTGTTTCATCCAGGCAGGTGCGCTCCAAGGGCTTGCCATAATTTTAATCGTGGGATTAATCGCCAAAATCATTTTTAATACAGGGAGCAAATCATCCCTGTCACGTTGAGGAATCACAAAACTATTGATGTCAGCATTATCACAATAACTGTAAGTCCCGATAGAGAAATCGGATGATCCAATCGTAATACGCAGGTAATTGAGGCCTATCCCTTTCTTTGGATCAAATAAATCTTCCAGTAATTTACTCCTGTCGGCCGGACTCATTTGATTAATCAGATATGCTGAAGAGCCTGTCAGGGCAGCCCCAATTCCATCCATTTCCTGATAAGTAACCGCAGTATCCAGTACAATCGTGAAATCACCCAGTTCCCTTGAAAAATCAATTGACGACTGACGCTTCATCAGAAAAACTTCATTGCCCGAAGTAAGCCACACATTTACATCACCAATCGAATCAATAACTTCCGGATCCGGGCCAATAATCTCGGGTTCTTTACAACTGAAAAGAATAACAGCAGACAACAATAATATGATAATTTTATGAAACATATCTGTAAGAGTTGAGAGGAAATCCTCCCGGTACTACTTTACCGGAAAGATTTTCCTTCCTGGTAAACTTTAATTTATTTTTACGAAAGATGTTGTTTTTGTATTGGTATTAATTGTAAACCGGTACACACCCGGCGCTGATGCCAAGTCGGCAGTACCCACAAAATTTCCTGTATCCGCATCGGTTGGAGCAAATAACAAGCTGTTTGGCATAGTATAAGTCCGTGCA
>JAQWCZ010000066.1 GCA_028705705.1 Paludibacter sp. | reverse complement strand
ATCGTAAAAATCGACATCAACTTCAACTTTCTTGTTTAATTTATCAGTTATCAGGCTTCAAAACGAAATTGCATTTTTCCGTGCATTTTCGTTGACCAAATCCTGACTTGCTTATCAGATCAAGTTTTAAAACAATATATTAATGGCCATTTCGTACAACAAAAAAGAATTAGAAAAGAAAAAACAGGGTAAAAAACTCGAAAAACAAAAACGTAAAGAAGAACGTAAAGCAAGCGGCGGGAGTTCTTCTTTTGAAGATATGATCGCTTATGTAGATGAAAACGGGAACATTACCACTACACCCCCTGATCCAGGGAAAAAGCAAAAAATTGATGTGGCAAACATCTCTGTTTCAACGCCTAAAAAAGAAGATCAGGAAGAAGTGCTGATGAGAGGAAGAGTCGAACATTTCAACTCGGAAAAAGGATATGGTTTCATCAAGGACATCAACAGCACAGAAAAATACTTTTTTCACATCAGTGTCGCACCGGCTGATATTGCAGAGGGAAATCTTGTAACATTTCAAACAGAGCGTGGTCAGAAAGGTATGAACGCGATCAACATCACACAGGTAAAAGACTAACAATCAATATTTCACAATTTTAAAAACAAACAAATGAACATTTATGTATCAAATTTAAGCTACGGAACAAGCGCTGATAGCTTACAGAATTTATTCGCAGGTTATGGTGAAGTTACCTCAGCCAATGTAATCACCGACAGAGAAACCGGAAGATCAAGAGGTTTCGGTTTTGTAGAAATGCCGAATGATGCCGAAGGTCAGAAAGCAATCGACGAATTGAACAACACAGATTTTGAAGGTAAAACCATTACCGTGAACGTAGCCCGTCCGAAAGCCGAAAGAAGCGATTACAACAATCGTGGCGGCAATGGTGGTGGTTATAACAGAAGAAGATATTAATCAGCCCCGAACAATAAAAATGGATAATTATGTAGGGGCGCAATGCTTGCGCCCTACATAATATTTATCCCATTTTCGATTTATACGCCAGCGCGTACAGCTTTATCTGCTTGATCATGGCCAGCAAACCATTGGAACGGGTAGGTGAAAGGTGTTCGCGTAGGCCTATTTTCTCAACAAAATACAAGTCTGCGTTTAGAATTTCATCAGGAGTCCTGCCCGAAAACAACCGCAACAACAAAGCAACGATACCCTTTACCAAAATGGCATCGCTCTCTGCTTTGTAAACAATCCTACCATCACCATTCAGTTCTGCAGCAAGCCAAACCCGGCTCTGACATCCTTCGATGATGTTCTGAGGAACTTTATATTGGTCATCTATAGGTTCCAAAGAATTACCCAAATCGATTAACAGAGCGTATTTATCCATCCAGTCATCGAACTGCGCAAAATCTTCTATAATTTCATCCTGTATCTGATTGATTGATACCATATTTAAACTTTTAAACATTTAAACCATTTAAGTCATTTTAGACTTTAGACTTTAGACTTTAGACTTTAGACTTTAGACTTTTATACCCAAAAACAAACCACTATCCAATAACCACTACGAAAGCATTCCCACCACCCTTTTCAATGCAGCAACAAAAACATCAATTTCTTCTTTTGTATTATAAAACGAAAAAGAAGCCCGCACTGTTCCCGGGATATGTAATGAATCCATCAAAGGCTGAGCACAATGATGACCAGTACGAACTGCGATACCTAATTTATCCAGCAACATACCAATATCATAAGGATGAATACTTCCCACAAGAAATGAAATCACGGCACTTTTTTCAGCAGCAGTTCCAAAAAAGCGAATACCTTCTATGGTCGAAAGCTGCTCTTTAGCATAAGCTGTTAATTCCTGTTCATAAGCTGCAACATTTTCCAACCCTATTTCACTGATGTAATGCAGTGCTTCTGCCAAGGCAGTAGACCCAATGTAATCCGGTGTTCCTGCTTCAAATTTAAATGGCAACACGTTATATGTTGTTTTTTCAAAACTCACCTTTTCGATCATCTCTCCTCCTCCCTGATAGGGCGGCAACTCGTTCAGCCATTTTTCCTTTCCATACAACACCCCGATGCCGGTCGGACCGTAAACCTTATGTCCAGAAAAAACATAAAAATCAGCATCAAGCTTTTGTACATTCACCGGTATATGAGGTACTGATTGGGCGCCATCAATTAAAACAGGCACATTCATTTCATGCGAAATGCGGATGATTTCACCAACCGGATTAACCGTCCCAAGCACATTTGAAACATGCGTTACCGATACTAATTTAGTCTTCTCATTCAGCAGTTTACGAAAAATGTCGATTTGCAATTCCCCTTTTTCATTCATGGGAATTACACGGAGTTTCAACTTCTTTCGCTCACATAACATTTGCCAGGGTACGATATTAGAATGGTGTTCCATCACCGAAATGATGATTTCATCACCTTCCTGACAAAACGCTTCCCCGAAAGAAAAAGCAATCAAGTTAATCGCTTCGGTGGTTCCTCTTGTAAAAACAATTTCTTCCCGCTTTGCTGCACCCATAAAACCTGCGATTGCACTTCTCGCTTCTTCATGCGCTTCGGTTGCTTTTTGGCTCAAATAATGAACGCCTCTGTGTATATTGGCGTTCAGGTGTTTATAAGCGTATTCAATTTTCTGAAGCACACAAAACGGTTTTTGTGTAGTGGCAGCATTATCGAAATAAATCAACGGTTTACCGTAAATTTTTTCTTCCAATATCGGGAAATCGGTACGTATGTTTTGTATTATCTGACTGTTTAACTTCATTTATTTATCTGTTTTTTCAAACCTGTCAGGTTTTTAAAACCTGACAGGTTTAATTACATTCACATCCTTTTGAATCACAAATTGCAAAAGTAAGTATTTTTTGGCAGAAATTATTTCCGACATACAGCACGTAACTCATAATAATCAAATTCAATATTTTTCGATATTTAACCTTTAAACTGACGGAAAGTGTGAAAAAATAATGTATTTTTGTACGATTTTTCCCAAAATCTGCTTTAAAAATAAATTGTTGAAATATGAATAAGACACTGCTTCAGAAAATAACACCCCACCTTATCGCTGTTAGTTTGTTCATTATCATATCCTTTCTTTATATGAAGCCGGTGCTTGAAGGAAAACAATTGCTCGGTCATGATTCGGAAAGCTGGATGTGCATGGCAAAGGAAACAATAGATTATAATGAAAATCACGATGATGTAACACTTTGGACCAACGCTATGTTCGGCGGCATGCCAAATTATCAGATTTCTATGCATCAACATTTTAATCTCTTTAAATATATTGAAGATGTATTAAAAAAGTTACCAATTCCCGTTTTTTTACTGATTCTTTATTTTGCTTGTTTTTATATTTTGTTATTGAATTTTAAAATAAACCCCTGGCTTGCCATTGTCGGATCCATAACGTTCACTTTTGCTTCCTATAACTTGATAATAATAGCTGCAGGCCACAATTCAAAAGCTATTACAATTGCCTATATGGCTCCACTGATAGGCAGTATTTATTTGACATTCAGAAGTAAAAAAATAATTGGAAGTATTTTAACCGCCTTCTTCCTAAGTTTAGCTATCCATGCCAATCACATCCAGATTCTATATTATACACTTTTCATCGTGTTGTGCTTTGGATTAATTGAGTTAATTTTCAGCATCAAAGAAAAACAACTGAAATCTTTCCTGCAATCCGCGGGATTAGCCATCGCGGCAGCTATTTTGGCCATTGGAACAAATGCCACTTCTCTGATGACAACCAATGAATACTCCAAATTTACCATGCGTGGAGAATCAAACGGACTAAACATCGACACACAAAGTTCACAGGAAGGACTGAATCGCGAATACATCACGCAATGGAGTTATGGCGTGGATGAAACAATGACGTTGTTAATCCCCAATTTTAAAGGAGGTGCCAGTAGCGGCAAACTCGGAGAAAATAGTCATACCGCCGAACGTATTGCTGAATCTTTCGGACGCGGTAACATCAAAAAAATTATGGATGGTCTGCGTTTCAACACTTATTGGGGTACACAACCCGGGACATCGGGACCGGTTTATCTCGGCGCAATTGTCTTGCTTCTGTTTGTGTTTGGTTTATTTATCCTGGATAAAAGATTGCTTTGGTGGCTGGTGCCGATGATTATCCTCATGCTCATGCTTTCCTGGGGAAAGAATTTTCAGTGGTTAACGGATATATTCATTGATTACGTACCTCTTTACAATAAATTCCGTACGGTTTCTATGACCCTGGTAGCTGCGGGTTTTGGTATTACCTTAATTGCCATGTTGGCATTAAAAGAAATATTCAATCCTCAAACAGATAAAAAGAAACTGGTAAAACCCTTGTTGATTAGTACTGCCATCACAGGAGGTGTCGCGTTGATTTTTGCAATAATTCCTTCTTTAGCTGGAAATTTTTCTTCTGAAATGGATACGCAAATCGCTCGTCAGTTTACAAATGCTTATCAGGCTGATTTCTCTTTCCTGACAGAAACACTGCCGGCTGACCGGAAAGCGATGCTACAAAGTGACGCTTTTCGTTCACTGTTATTCATTATGGCTGCAGCAACTCTTATCTGGTTTTATTTGAATAACAAGTTGAAACAGAATATTGTTATTGCTGCTTTAGGTGTTATACTCTTGCTCGACCTGGTTCCAGTGGCCAAACGCTACCTTAACGACGAAAATTTCGGTCGTAAACGCAATTTAAGCAACCTGATTAAACCAACTGAAGCTGATAAGTTTATCCTGCAAGACAAAAATGAATTCCGGGTATTGAACCTAACTGTCAATATTTTCAATGACGCATCACCCTCCTATTTCCATAAAAACATCGGAGGATATCATGCCGCCAAATTACGTCGATATCAAGAACTGGTCAACCTGCATCTCACGAATGAAATACAAAAATTTTACAGTATCCGTTCTATTGAACAATTCGATTCACTTGTTCAACAACTGGGTGTACTGAATATGCTGAACATGAAATATATCATCATGGATCCGAACAGCCAGCCACTGCTTAATCCCTATGCCAATGGCAACGTTTGGTTTGTGAACAACATTGTTAAAGCGAATCATGCTGATGATGAAATGCAACTCCTGGGACAAATCAACACCAAAACTGAATTAGTAGTTGATAAAAGTATTGCACCGGAAATGTTAAAAGCAGGTATTCCTGCCGGGAATGATTACATCCGGCTAACATCTTACAAGCCCAATCACCTGGTATATGATTATAACGCCCAAACTGATCAGGTAGCAGTATTCTCGGAAATTTTTTACGACAAAGGATGGAATGCCTATATTAATGGAGAAAAAGCACCCTATTTCAGGGCAAATTATTTGTTAAGGGCAATGCAACTGAAAGCCGGAAATTATCAAATCGAATTTAAATTCGAACCTAAATCATACAATATAGGTAACACGATTGCCCTGATTTCATCCTTGTTGTTGATTGCATGCTTTGCATTGTATTTCATCCTGAAGAAAAGTTCAAAAAAACAGGGACCAAGTAAATAAACAGGATTTACTGGTAAACAAATCTTGTTAATCCTGTAAATCCTGTCTAATAAAAAAATAGTTAATTTGAGTATTCATGAACGACGAAAGTAAAAAAGGTAAATATCGTGTTGGAAATGTACACTTTACGTCCACTATCAGTATGTCGCTGGTTTTGTTTCTAATCGGACTTGTATCCCTGTTGCTGTTTATGGCACGTGATCTGGGAACACAAATCAGAGAAAACATCAGTTTATCCATTGTTTTAAATGAAAATGTGCCTGCTGCGAACATCACCAGAATACATCAATATCTGGAGAAATCGAAATATGTCAAATCAGTTGCATTCATTTCGAAAGAGGATGCATTGAAAGAACATATCCAGGCAATGGGTGATGATCCTGAAAAATACCTCGGCTACAACCCTCTGATGGCTTCATTCGAAATCAAATTGAAAGCAGATTATGCAAACAAGGATAGTGTGGAAATCTTTGAATCAAAACTGAAAGTATTCGAAGGCATCAACCGAATAGCTTATCAAAAAGAAATTGTGAATCTGGTAAATGACAACATTGCACGCATCAGTTTTGTATTGTTGGCTGTAGCTACCCTGCTGATGCTTATTTCAATTACCCTGATGAACAATACCATCCGGGTATCTATTTACTCGAACAGATTTTTAATCAATACGATGAAGTTGGTTGGAGCTACTCCCTGGTTCATAAGAAAACCCTACATCATCCGGGGCATGACCAATGGATTTCTCGCTTCGCTTATTTCACTGACTATGCTGGGTATCATGCTGTTTTATATTAAGAATAACATAGGACTCAATTTATTTACCCTGCATACTAAAACATTAATCGAAGTTTCAGCTATCGTAATTGTTTTGGGTGTTGTATTGACCGCCTTGTCATCTTATTCGGCAGTTGGGAAATATTTGCGTATGCAAACAAATGATATGTACTTCGTTTAGTGGGTTAGTGGTTAATGAGTTAAAAATTTAAACAAATCAATGTCTGTTGACCGTTGACCGTAGACATATAAAAAATATAAAATATGGAAAATAAAAAAAATTTTACGATTGGGAAAACCAATTTGATTCTCATTGCCATCGGGTTTATCATCATTGTAGTAGGGTTTTTGCTGATGACAGGTTCATCGACTGAACTTGAATTTAATCCCGATATTTTCAGTCAAAGGCGTATAACAGTCGGACCCATGATCTCATTTTTCGGATTTGTTTTTATAGTTTTCGCTATTCTATTTAAACCCAAATCCAAATGAGTTTATTCGAAACGATTATCATAGCCATCGTCGAAGGCTTAACTGAATTTCTACCCGTTTCATCCACCGGACACATGATTATAGCCCAGAATCTGCTGGGGATGGAGAGTTCAGATTTTGTAAAAGCATTTACGGTTAACATCCAGTTTGGAGCTATCTTATCTGTTATTGTACTCTACTGGAAAAGATTCTTTCAGTCGATGGATTTTTATTGGAAACTATTGATTGCCTTTTTACCGGCAGCAGTAATCGGTTTTCTTGCCGGTGACTTTATCGATTCGCTGCTTGAAAATATTTGGGTAGTAGCCATTATGCTGATTGTGGGTGGTGTTTTCATGCTTTTTGTGGATAAATGGTTCAGCAAAACAGATGAAAACCAGGAAATGGACTGGAAACGAGCGTTGAAAATCGGTTTTTTTCAGTGTATTGCTATGATTCCGGGTGTTTCGCGTTCGATGGCAACCATAGTTGGTGGAATGAGTACTAAATTAAGCAGAAAAAATGCAGCAGAATTTTCATTTTTCCTGGCAGTACCAACCATGGCAGCGGCAGCCGGTTATAAGTTATTACAGTTGTTCAAGGATCCAGCCTCTACGGGTATGCTGACAGAAAACCTGACTACCTTGTTGATCGGGAATATGGTTGCCTTTATCGTGGCTATGGCTGCTATTAAGTTTTTTATCAGCTTCCTTACCAAATACGGGTTTAAAGCATTTGGATATTATCGAATTCTTATTGGAGGAGTGATTTTATTCCTATTATTTACCGGTAGAAATTTAAGCGTGATTTAAAGCTGTAAAGTAATCGTAAACTCGAGATAATAATTTAATAATTGTAATTTTAAAAAATATATTTACCTTTGCACGAACTTTTTACAAGATATATCTGTTTTTTTAAAAACAACAGGAAATATAACCATTCTATAGCCTTAGTTACATGTATTTTTATGAACAAATTATCGACTGCAAAAAAAACATGTTGTATCAAAAATCATTTATCATGGATGATTTTATTGCTTCTTGCATGTCTCCCGGTACACCTGGTTTCACAAGTAACAACATTAAACAATTGGACTAATGTATATAACGGGACATCCAGTCCCGGGAGTCAAACATATGCTGTACAAACAGGGAGTGACACCAATCGTTTACTGGTGGTAGGCATTGCCACCTCGATAAGTTCACCAGGCAGCAGAAGTGTTGCCATAACTTATGGAGGACAAACCTTTACACCAGTTGCAGGAGACTTATCAAGTTCAACTCGTCAGCACACGCAACTCTATTATTTAGACGAAGCCGGGCTTGATGCAGCGTATAACAGCACGCTTTCCATTTCAATTAGCGGAGGTACTACAACAAGGAATATGGTATTTGTGGCTTTGTACGACAATGTAAATCAAGCAAGTCCAATATTTGATTCAAAGCTCTATAACAGCGGCAAATCTACCACTTCAAGCTTTTCCTTTTCTCCGGGATTGCTTCTCGGCGCCGGAGATCAGACAATAAAAATTCTCAGCTCTGTACGTACCAACACTACGAGTATAAGAAGTATTAATAATTTTGGAAGCAACTGGACTGCCAATATTCAATTAACCGCCACATACAATCAAAGCGGTTCAAGTAACGATCAGGGAATACGCAATGCTGTGGGTTCCAGATCTATTTCTACCTCATATACAACTGATGCTTCATCAACAACCATGTCGGGAAGCTCACTGATTTCAATGACTGGAATGAGTTTAAGTGCCAAAAAATATTTCCGGAGTGTGCAAGACGGCAACTGGGATAATGCAACCACTTGGCAACAATCACTTGATAATGTTACCTGGACATCAACGAATTCAATTCCAAACTGGGGTCATGATTTGACTGTTATCCAAAGCGGGCATACCGTTACGTTAACAGCCAATGCAACAGTAAGCAGTCTGACCATTCATGGCACTTTAAACACCGGAACATATACGCTGTCGGGGATTTCTACTTTAACGGCTTCCTCAACTGGTATCATCAATGTCAGCGGGACCAGTAATTTTCCTTCCGGGTTTTCCGCTATTTTATTAAACCCGGGTAGCACTGTAAATTACAATCTGAACGGGAACCAAAGTATCTATGCAACAAGCTATTCAAATCTTACAATTTCGGGAACCAGTGGTACAAAAACACTCGCGGAAGCCACAACTGTAAATGGAACCCTTACAATCGGTCGTCCACTGGCAACGAATAACTATCAGTTGACATTGGCAGGAGATTTTATTCAGAACAATACATTTAACCCGGGAACAGGGACAGTCTTACTAAACGGGAATACGACTCAAAATATTTC
>JAQWCZ010000065.1 GCA_028705705.1 Paludibacter sp. | reverse complement strand
ATCAACAATACAGCCATCCCGATGTCGATTCGCGATGCCATGCATCAGATTTATTATCCTGAAATGGAAAAACTGATTCGCAATACGGAGCACATGGCCGATGAATGGCGTGACGTATCAATGTTGGCAAAGACTCACGGTCAACCAGCCTCTCCGACGCGACTAGGAAAAGAAATGATGGTGTATGTTCACCGGCTGAATCAGCAATTGTCATTATTGAAAACCATTCCCGACTCGGCTAAGTTCGGTGGGGCAACCGGTAATTTCAATGCTCATACAGTGGCTTATCCGACCATCGACTGGAAAAAGTTCGGAAACTCATTTGTTTCAGAAAAACTCGGTTTGAACAGAGAACAATGGACTACCCAGATCTCCAATTATGACCACATGGCTGCACAGTTCGATGGGATGAAACGGATAAACACCATTCTGATTGATTTTTGTCGGGATGTGTGGACGTATGTTTCAATGGAATATTTCAAACAAAAAATTAAAGCTGGTGAAGTGGGTTCATCGGCTATGCCACATAAAGTAAATCCGATTGATTTTGAAAATGCAGAAGGAAATCTGGGCATGGCAAATGCCGTTTTTGAATTTCTTGCAAATAAGTTGCCTGTTTCCCGTTTACAGCGTGATCTTACCGACAGTACGGTTTTGCGTAATGTGGGTGTTCCGTTTTCACATAGCCTGATTGCTTCTCAAAGTATTTTAAAAGGTCTGGATAAATTGTTACTGAATGAGATTGCCATTTACAGAGATTTGGATAATTCCTGGGCGGTAGTGGCTGAAGGAATTCAAACTATTCTCCGCAGGGAAGGATACCCGGAGCCTTACGAAGCTTTGAAAGCATTGACCCGTACCAATGAAAGCATTACAGCTCAGTCGATTAAAAATTTTATTGACAAACTGAATGTGAATGAAACGGTTAAAGATGAGTTAAGAAGAATTACGCCGAGAAACTATACAGGCGTATAAAATTAAAATACTGAAAACCAGTTTATGTTTAATATTATTTCGATATTCAAAAGATTCCTGCCGCCATACAAAAAGTATGTGTTTTGGAGTCTTTTTTTCAATTTCCTGACAACAATTTTCAGCCTCTTCTCTTTTGCAGCGCTGATTCCTGTGCTCCAGATTCTTTTTGGCATAAAAAAAACGGATGTAAGTTACATGGCTTGGTCGTGGGATGATTCTCTGTTGCATTTAGTTGATGTTACCAAGAATAATTTTTCATTTTATCTGAATGAAGCGATTCTTTATTCTGGCGTTGAACTGACTTTGCTCCTGATTGGTTTATTTCTGATCGTGATGACCGCTTTCAAAACCGGTACGGCTTATCTGGGAGTGCGCATGACAATTCCTTTACGCACTGGTGTAGTTAGAGATCTTCGGAATAAATTGTATAAGAAAATCGTTTCGTTGCCAATCGGTTATTTTACAGAAGAAAGAAAAGGTGATATCATGTCGCGTATGTCTGCCGATGTGAATGAAGTGGAAGTGTCGATTCTGAATGCAGTCGATATGATTTTTAAAAATCCCGTGATGATAGTAATATATCTGGCTGTGATGTTGCTGATGAGTTGGGAACTCACCATTTTCGTGGTGCTGTTGTTACCTGTCAGTGGCTGGCTGATTGGGATTATCGGCAAAAATCTGAAAAGAAAATCCAATGAAGTACAAGAACAACAGGGCGAAATGTTGTCACAAATGGATGAAACAATTAGCGGACTCAGGGTAGTAAAAGCTTTTAATGCTGAAACGAAAATTGAGTCCCGGTTTGCTGCATTGAATGAACGTATGCGCAAGTCATTTTTTGTCTTGCATGCCCGTTATAACCTGGCAGCTCCGTTGAGTGAATTTGTGGGTACAGTAGTAATTGCTATTTTGCTTTGGTTTGGAGGGGTGTTGATTGTGGGTGAAAAAAGTTCAATTGGTCCCGCTGAGTTTATCTATTACTTAGTGATTTTTTACAGCATTATCAATCCTGCAAAAGAACTTTCCCGTGCATTTTATGGTGTTCGAAAAGGAACGGCAGCACTGGAACGTATTGATAAGATTTTAAATACAGAAAATAATATTCCCGAACCGAAGAAACCGGTAGAAATAACCGGATTTCATGATAAAATTGAGTTCAAAGACCTTAGTTTCAGATATCAATCGGAATGGGTATTGAAAGATATCAACCTGACGGTTCCGAAGGGGAAAACAGTAGCCCTGGTCGGACAATCAGGCTCAGGTAAAACAACACTCATTGACCTTTTTCCTCGTTTCTATGAAGTGAAGAAAGGTGAAATCCTACTGGATGGCGTGAATATCAAAAAAATCAGGTCACATGATATCCGCAAACTCATTGGAAATGTAAATCAGGAAGCTATTCTATTCAATGATACTTTCTTCAACAACATTGCATTTGGAGTTGAAGAAGCAACTATGGAACAAGTAATTGAAGCTGCTAAGATTGCCAATGCACACGATTTTATCATGGCAACTGAAAATGGATATGATTCGACAATTGGTGACAGAGGAAGTAAACTCTCCGGCGGACAGCGACAGCGAATCAGCATTGCCAGAGCAATTCTCAAAAATCCTCCTATCCTGATTCTGGATGAAGCTACATCAGCATTGGATACGGAGTCGGAAAAAATGGTGCAGAAAGCATTGGAAAGTCTGATGAAAAATCGTACGACCTTAGTGGTTGCACACCGACTTTCTACCATCAAAAAAGCGGACGAGATTTGCGTACTTCACGAAGGCCGCATCGTGGAACGTGGCAAACATGACGAACTGATTGCTTTAAACGGGTATTATAAAAAATTGGTTGATATGCAGTCGTTTTAAGGGTCGCCAGTCGACTATTACCAGTCTCCTGTCACCAGTCGCCAGGTTTTAAATTTTTTATTAATTTTGCAAGCTTTAAAAATATAATATAACAATGAATTTTATTGAAGAACTCACCTGGCGTGGTATGATACACTCCATGATGCCGGGAACGGAGGAACAATTAGAGAAAGAGATGACGGTGGCTTATGTGGGAATTGATCCAACTGCTGATTCGTTGCATATTGGTCACCTGGTAAGTGTGATGATGTTACGCCATTTTCAGCGTGCCGGACATAAACCCATTGCATTAGTAGGTGGAGCAACCGGTATGATTGGAGATCCTTCAGGGAAATCAGCCGAACGTAATCTATTGGATGAAAAAGCTTTGCGTTACAATCAGGAATGTATCAAAAAACAATTAGCCAAATTTTTGGATTTTGAAAGTGATGCCCCGAATGCAGCCGAATTGGTTAATAACTACGATTGGATGAAAGAGTTCAGTTTTCTTGATTTCATAAGGGATGTTGGTAAGCACATCACGGTAAATTATATGATGGCGAAAGATTCAGTTAAAAAACGTCTGAGTGCTGAATCGAGCGTAGGAATGTCGTTTACAGAGTTCTCATATCAGTTGCTGCAGGGTTATGATTTTCTGTGGCTCAATCAGCATAAAAACTGCAAACTCCAGATGGGAGGTTCCGATCAGTGGGGTAACATCACGACCGGAACGGAGCTGATTCGTCGTAAAACCGAAGGAGAAGCTTTTGCATTGGTTTGTCCGCTTATCACCAAAGCAGATGGAGGTAAATTCGGAAAAACTGAAAGTGGGAATGTATGGCTCGACCGGAAATATACTTCTCCCTATAAATTTTATCAGTTTTGGTTGAACGTGAGTGATGCTGATGCTGAAAAATACATCAAGATTTTCACATCTATCAATAAGGAAGAAATTGAAGCGCTGGTAGCTGAACATGCACTTGCACCACATCAGCGTATTCTGCAGAAAAAACTGGCAGAAGAAGTAACCATCATGGTGCACTCACGTGATGATTATAACGCTGCGGTTGAGGCTTCGGGGATACTTTTCGGAAATGCCACTTCAGACACATTGAAAAAACTGGATGAAGATACCTTGCTTTCCGTATTTGAAGGAGTGCCTCAGTTTAAGGTATCAAAATCGTTATTTAAAAATGGCGTTAAAGCCATTGACCTATTGACTGAAAGCGCCGCTGTATTTCCATCAAAAGGAGAAATGCGTAAGTTGGTACAATCGGGAGGAGTCAGTCTGAATAAAGAAAAGCTGGAAAACCAGGATCAACTTTTGGATATTTCCTCCTTGCTGAACGGCAAATATTTGTTGGCTCAGAAAGGAAAGAAGAACTACTTTTTACTGATTGCTGAATAAATCTTTGAAATTTTCTTTTTGCTCTTGTGAGAAAAGAAAAACGGTTGTATCTTTGCACCGCTTAAAAAAGCACTTTGCTTGTCCTATGGTGTAATGGTAGCACATCTGATTTTGGTTCAGCCAGTCTAGGTTCGAATCCTGGTAGGACAACTGAAATAAAAAATAATCCCCTGATTATCAAGGCGATAGCTGGGGGAGAATTATTTCTGATAAACATTATTTGTTTCTAGGGCATGTTCGCATTTGCCAGTTGTTGTGTTCAATAATTCTTCATCAACGCCTTACTTTTATAACAAATATTTTTAATCAATTCGTTCAATTGCCGTTCTAAACCGGGTACTCCCTGGTTAAAATTCCAGGCATTGGTGAATGCTACTGCTGTAAAATCCAGTTGCGGATCGCAGACCATGATGGAAAGATAACCTGCGATAGCACCGGTATGCCCGTAGCCCAGCATATTCATGTACCGGAGTCCGCAACCGTAACCATCTGCTACGCTGTCGTCTGTTGGCAAGTAATGCATCATTTGGGAATACACGGTGTAATAATTAAGTACCCCTTGACCAGTGAATAATTTATTTATGAATAGGGAGAGATCATCAGGGGTAGAAATTAAATTTCCTTCCGCGACAGTGGCCGTCACATTTTGGGAGCTAAGATCAAAAGATTCATTGTTGTAGATAACCGTGCCGGTTGCATAGGGAACAGACATTTCCTGGTCACTGCCCAAGGATGGAAAACTGCTGTTCGTGAGTCCCATCGGTATCACTACCTCTTCCATCAAAAATTGCTGATAGGTTTTATTCGAAACGCTTTCAATGATTTTACCCAGCATGGAATAGCCTGTGTTTGAGTAATGATGTGCGCTTCCAGGTGTAAAATATGATATGCCTGTTTCAGAAAGCACTTGTGCCAGTTCATCGAATGTAAAGGTGTGTGCAGGGGCAGTTTCCGTTATGTAATCAATATAATTTAATCCTTTATAAGGTACTGATGCTGAGATGGTATCCGGGATGTTATCATTTACAATATCGAATACACCCGCACGATGTCTTAACAAATTAAGGATGGTGATGGAGTCTTTATGTGGAATTTCATAAGTCGGACTAGCAGGGAGATAGGGTTTTGTGGTGCCGGGTATCATATCTGTAATGTAGTCATTCACATTCAGTTTGCCCTGTTGGTGTAATAGCAATATGGCTGTTGCGGTAAAGGTTTTCGTAATACTGGCTGCCCTGAAATGGATGTTTCCGGTAATATGATCTCCCATCCCTGATGAAACGAAAAACGCATTTCCTTTGTAGATTATTTTCAATGCAACGCCGCCGGGGAAATCTGGTACATCGGTTTGATAAGCATGTAGGGTCGAGTCGACCAGTTGTTGAATTTTTTTTTGATACTCAGCATGGCGGATCATTTCGGGCTCTTGATCGGTACAAGCTGTGAGCACGGCTGAAAAGGTAATCAGCCAAATAAAGAAAGTGTGAGTTTTCATGTGGTTATAATTTAGCCCCTAACCTCCAAAAGGGAGAACAGAGCGTAGTTAGTTTTATAATCATTTATTTGCATGACAGCATATTTATTTCGTCATGTTCGTTTCGTGTGGTATAGATTTAATAATGTTAAGTTAATCTGAATGCAAAAATAGATAAAAATTGTTATTGAACCTTTATTTAATTGAAAAATATGCCTGTTATTCCGGTTTAAAAGAATACTTCCCCTCCTTCAACCCTTAATTTTATCTGCCGATCGGTAAGCTTTAAGTCTTTGTTGTTAATAGCAGCTTCCACAACACTTTTATTGTAAGCATTCACTCCTTCAGAGTGTAAAAAATCCACCGGCGCAATCCATCTTGCTTCGCTTATTTCAGCATTGTCGTGTACCTTTATTTCGTGAGATAGGGCCTCTGCTGTACACACGAGGTAAAGATTCGACTCCCCGAACTGACCGTTACGGAAATGTCCGATGTTCATGATGGATTCAAAACGAATGTTAATACCTGTTTCTTCAAATACTTCTCTTGCAAGTGCATCTTTGATTGATTCGTTTTTTTCTATATGTCCCCCAGGAAGTTTGTATCCATTGGAAAAACGATCTTTTATGACCAGCAATTTGCCGTCATGAAATACAATAGCACCTACACCAACGATGTAATTTTTAGTGGCAGGGATTAACGCATCCTGATTCATCTTTCTGACGAGCATTAGGTTATGCTCATCGCAATGGTGAAATTCAAAACCAAGTAGGGTGAGTACCGGAATGAAATCAGCTTTCCCAATAGGAATTCTTATCCACAGGAGTTTTTTGTCCTGTATCGAGTTTAAAAGCTGTATTACATCCAGTTCAAATTGAGTTTTATCATCTGGAAGAGAAGTGTTGTCGATGATGATGCCATCAAATAAATTTTCTGTAGTCTTTAACATTGATTGTGATGTGAGTTAATCAAGTGTTTCTTGATATTGATTATTTTAAAGACATTTTATAAGCAGCAATTTTTTCAAAATCATCTGATTGATCAGTACGTTCTATGACTAATATTAACGGGATTAGTTTCCCGATTGTATTTGCCTGAGCAAAAGATGATTTAATATCATTGTCAATATCAAGTGACATGACTCCTTCCCGTGTTTTTTCTGTAAAGTAAAAACTGGTTTTGATACAATGGTTCCAAAGAGAAAGCCAGACGATGGTTTTCTTTTTATGGGTTATTTTGCACAGCCAAGCCTTTCCGTCGTGGTAATAGTGCCATTCAGCAGTCAGACCCAATGCTGAGATAATGGTTTCAATTTGCAGGTATATTTGATTAAGTTGTTCGCTGAGAATTCCTTCGAACAATTTATTGCCCGGTAATTGGTCGGGGTCAGTGAGGAGTTGGATGCTATGCATGGTTTTTAATTGATTTAACCGTCAAATTTAGTTAATTGTTAAGAAAATAACAAAAATTAGTCGCAGTTTGCACATGAGATATAACTCAGACCTAAAGTTCAGCAAGGGATTATAACGGGGGAACCTGTTTCCGCGGAAATCAGTTTTTGATATTTTTTTGTATTTTTGCGTGTTTAAACTTAAATATTAAAATAATTCAAATGTTTAAAACGATATTGCTAACCCTTGCTATTTTTTTATTGCCGACTTATGTTTTTCCACAACATGATCACTCCGGTCATAGTCAAAACGATGAAGTCTCAGATTCTCTTACACATAAGTATATATCAGAAATTACCGTGCAGGGGATTTTAGCTAATAAATTGAACTTTCCCTATCAGATGATACCGGGAGAAGAGGTCGTTAGTCATGGTTTTGTTACACCTGCAAATGCCTTACATCACGTTCCGGGTGTGGCGTTGAACCGGGATGCAATTTGGGCTACCTCGGTCAATATCCGTGGTTTTTCTGAAGCAAAATTACTCTTTCTTGTTGATGGTGACCGGATGCAAACGGCTACAGATATTGCCGGAGTATTATCGACCGTTGATATGGGAAATCTGGAGAAAATTGAGGTAGTTAAAGGAGCCGGCTCGGTTATTTACGGTACAGGAGCCATGGGTGGTGTCGTCAATTTTATTACCAAACGTCCCGGTTATACGGATGCTTTTCAAACGACAGGGAATGTTACAACCGGTTTTCATACCGTAAATAATTTGTGGGAAAATAACCTGAATGTCAACCTGACCAATCGGGACTGGTACCTGACATTAGATGGAAGTTACCGCATGGCTCAAAATACCAGGACACCGGAAGGAACTTTGACCAATAGTCAGTTTAACGATGCATCGTGGGGTTTAAAAGGGGGTATGCGAAATGGAGATGATCAGGAACTGCTGGTCAATTATAATCATTTTGAAGCCTGGGATGTGGGCTTGCCGGGAGGAAGTGTTTTTACTCCCAATGCCACAGTACGTTACATGGGTTTTACACGTAATCAGTTAAGTGGAGAATATATTTTTACTGATTTGTCATATATGCTGAAGATGTTGAGTCTCAAGGCTTATACCCAGAACATCAAAAGAGAGGTGGAAAATATTGTTAATCCTACAACGGCTGTTTTTCCCGGGAGTTTTAATGTTACCTCCGGATTAAAAGCAACAGCGGATTTGTATTTCAATGATTATGAAACGATGATTGTCGGAATAGAAGGTTGGAACCGTGATCAGCAAACTTCCAGGATGAAAATTTCGACCGCTTCCGATACCATTGTCATCAGGGAACAACCTACACCCAAAGCGAACATGTTTGATATCGGTGTTTTTGCTCAGCATAAATGGGTCGTGGATCCGAAATACTGGACCATCAATATGGGCTTGCGGCTCGATTTTATCAGGATTGCCAACGATACTGCATTTAGAGAAATCTCCAAATACAAGTATGTGAATGGTGTCAGGACAGAAATGCCTGCAAATTCAACGGTATTGTTTTTTAAAGGTACTAAAAATGAAATTGCCTATTCTGCACATATTGATGTGGCATATAAACCCGCCGACCGTCACAAACTGATTTTGTCCCTGGCAAATGCATACCGCGTAGCATCAATTGAAGAGCGATTTAAATACATCGATCAGCAAGGGAAACTGTTAGTCGGTAATCCGGATTTAAAACCTGAAAAGGGTATTTTCTCAAACCTGAGTTATGTTTACACAGGTAAAAAATTTAGCATAAATACAGATGTATTTGCCAATTATCTTTTCGATTTAATTTCCGAAAAAGAAGGAACTTATGATGGTAAAGCTGCCTGGATCAGTACCAATATAGATAGGGCTTTATATCTGGGTGGCGAATTAGATTTAAAATGGTTGCTTACACATGATCTTGAATTTCAAACCCATGCTTCTTATGTGTATGCGGTTGATGCAAAAACGAAAGAGCATTTGCCCTTTATCCCCGCATTGCATGGAATTGTGAAGTTGCATTATCATTTTCATGATAAAATTGGCGCTTATGCCGAAATGGACTGTGAATATGAGTCGGATAAA
>JAQWCZ010000064.1 GCA_028705705.1 Paludibacter sp. | reverse complement strand
AGCACCCTGGCACCCGTTTCCGGTTCAATCATTGTATAACGAATTCCTTTCTCTGATAGAACATTCTTATTTGAGTACATCTGTGTACTTCCGCGTAGTTTTGTTGCGTTGTAAACATCGTTTCCAGATGTCCAGTTAATAAAAATGCTCAAATCGAATCCTTTATATGTTAAAGCTGTATTAAATCCTCCGAAGTGAATTGGATTAGCATTACCAATTATTGTTTTATCCTCATCCACCGAAGCAACAGGATGCCCATTCTCATCGACTGCATCGCTAAATCTTTTTAACTTTATCTGTCCTAACAAATTAGTTTCTTTACTTTGTGTCATTGCATAAGGAACATCATCTTTAAGATTACCAGGAGTAAACATTCCCGTTTCAAATGCGACATCCTTGAAATCGTTAGCGGTATAAATTCCATCTTGAACATAACCATACATCAGACCCAGAGGCTTTCCCACTTGTACAAGATAATCTCCTGACATATAGCCCCAACTTGATGTTACTACATAATGGTCCTGCTTCCAGTTGTCACCCCTATCAAGGGAAATAATCTTATTTTTGTTGAATGATATATTGAATCCTGCATCCCATGTGAGATTTTTTGTTTCAATGATAGAAGCATTGAAAGTTAACTCAATACCTTTGTTTTCTGTACTTCCAATGTTTTTCATTTGGGTGGTAAAACCTGAAGTTGATGATATTTGAGTATCAAGCAATAAGTTTTTCGTGTTATTAATATACATTTCAGCGACGAGATTGAGCCTGTTTTTAAAAAAACCAACGTCAATTCCAACATTATTCGTGTAGGTAGTTTCCCATTTAAGATCGGAATTTCCCAATTCATTTGGTATGACACCGACTGTTGATGTGTTGTTTAATCCATAATAAACTGTTTTGAAATTATCCATATAAAGAAAATTATCGATGCGATTATTACCTGAAGAGCCGTAGCTGTATCTTATTTTTAGATTAGAAACGGGACTTACCGGATTGAAAAATGGCTCATCGCTAATCCGCCATGCAAACGCTGCAGCCGGAAAATCCTGAAATTTTTTCCCTGAAATAAATTTTGAAGAACCATCATGACGTAATGATGCAGAAAATAAATATCTGGATTTCAAAGCATAATTGATTCGTCCGAAAAGTGAGAATAAGCTTTCTTTATATTTATCGGAAGTTACCAGATGTGTTTCAGCTCCACTTAAATCACCAAAAACAATATCGGAATTCTTAAACTTATTTGCATAAATATTTACCTTAGCTAATTCCATTTGATTTGCTTCTTGTCCAAGCATAATATTTAAATCGTGAATATCCTTCTTCCAATTATAGGTTAGGGTGTTTGATATATTCCATTTATTCGTCGTTTGATCATCGAGAGTCGCCGAAACGCCACCAGCCTTAACTGCATAATAAGAATATATGTCGTATAGACTTTCAGTAGAATTATTTAGTCTATTCATACCTGCTAAGACTTTATATGTGAGATTTTTACTTATATTAACATCAAAGCCTGCATTCATCTGCATATTCGAGCGATATTTATTCCGATCTGTATTGTATGCCATTGTTATGGGATTAAAATCTAATGCGTCCTCGGAATCCAAATCCAAATCATCATCAATCAAGGAGTCGTTCGATTTGTTAATACCACCAACGGGACGATATTGCAAAATATTGATCAGCCTTCCGTTTACATCTGAGGCATCTGTTGTACCAGCACCTCTGGTAACGGATTCCATAAAATTCATACTTGCGTTAAATTTAAGGAAATTAGTGAGACTTTGATCGAATTTAAACTTATAATAATTACTCACATATCCACTTTTGATCATTATTCCTTCTTCATCATTACGAGAATAATTGAAGTTGTATTTTGTATTTTTCGATCCTCCATTAATTGTCACATTATGAGACTGAACCTTTGCAGTTCTACCAAATATTTCATCTTGCCAATCTACATAAGCAGAGTTCATGTACAAATCATTGTAGTCAACCCACTCTCCATATTGACTAATAACTGTACTCATATCGGGCTCATTAGGAGGGATGGCGTTAGAATTACGAACCTGTCTTTCCCATTGCGTTTTAACAAATTCATATGGCGTTTGTACCCGCAATGTTTTTGACACATTTCGGAATCCACCATAGCCGTTATAAGTAACCCGGAGTCCATCTTCACCTTTTTTCGTGGTTACAATGATAACTCCATTTGCCCCTCTCGACCCATAAATGGATGTGGATGATGCGTCTTTCAATACATCAATCGATTGAATGTCATTTGGAGAAACTCCTTCCAGGCCCAAATCACTTGGAAATCCATCGATGATATAAAGTGGCGCATTATCTTGTGTTATTGAAGTTCCACCACGTACACGGATTTTTATATCTGCACCCGGTGCGCCTTCGCTTGTCGTTACTTGGACACCTGCAAGTTTTCCTGTAATGGCCTCAGTCGCACTTCCAACAGGAATTTTTTCCAACTCTTTAGCTTGAATTGAAGAAACCGCCCCGAGCAAATCTTTTTTCTTTATTTGATTGTAACCGACCACAACCATTTCGTCCAACTGATATAAATTTTCACGCAATGTAACATGAATAACGGTTTTGTTGCCAACCCTAATTTCCTGTTTTTCGTAACCGATATACGAAAAAATTATAGTATCTCGGACGTTCGCAGTTATTTTGTAATCTCCGTTAATATCTGTAATAGTGCCAATACTTTTACCTTTTATGGAAATGGTTACGCCAGGAATACCTGTATTTTCACTATCAGTAACACTTCCCTTAATTTCAGAACTTTGACTATACACAATATTAACCAGAAAGAATAGAAAGAAAGCAGAAATAATTAGCTTCTTGTGTGTTTTTGTAAGTTTCATATTGATTTTTTTTGAATTAGATATAACTTCATTAGGTACTACGATATTTAAATTTGTATTTATTCTTTTATTTATAATATTTACTAGGACTGACTCCAAATTGTTTTTTAAAAGCTGTGCTAAAATACTTCTCATCACCTATACCTACTGAAAATGAAATATCTGCAATTGAAGTGTAATTCTTTTCTTTCAAAATTTTCGCAGCATGTGTCAATCGGATGAATCGAATAAAATCATTTGGACTTTTACCTGTGAGGAGTTTTAATTTGTTAAATAATGAAGAACGACTCATTGCCATTTCACGGCTCAATACATTGATTGAAAATGAAGGATCATTGAGATTTGCGTTAATTATGGAAACAAGTTCGTCAATAAATTTTTTATCTTGAGGATTTGTTTCAAATTCTTCGTTGGTTTCACAGTTCAACATATGCATTATGTTCTGGCGCAAAGCTTCGCGAGTAGCAATTGTGTTTTCAACAGTATGTATAAGCATTTCGTTGTCGAAAGGTTTTGCAATATAATTGTCAGCTCCCAATTGATAACCTTTCAACTGATGTGATTGACCACTTAAAGCCGTAAGCAAAATGATAGGAATGTGTGATGTGTTTTTATTTGATTTGATTAGATGGCACAATTCATAACCATCCATGTTCGGCATCATTATATCTGAGATAATTAGATCAGGTTCTACTTTTTTTAGTTTTTCTAAAGCAATTACTCCATCTTCTGCCATAATTATGACATATTTTTCGGACAAGATCAGGTTAATAAATTCTTTAAGATCGTTGTTGTCCTCTACAACTAATATTTTCTTTTTTAATTCATTTTTATTATTTTCAACTATTTCACTCTGTGCTTCAGTTTCGTAAATCTGCGAGGAAGAGGCTAATATATATTTATCTTTATCGAAAGCAGAGTAATGAATAGGAATTGAGATATAAAATGATGTTCCTTTGTTTAATGCACTTTTAAAACTTATTGTACCATTATGTAAATTAACTAATTTTTTTGTAATCATTAAGCCTAAGCCAGTTCCTGAAGCATTGCTTAAAGTCACATTATCAGCTCGTTTAAATGGTTCGAAAATGTTTTTTTGAAATCGGGATGGTATACCTATACCGCTGTCAGTTATCTCAAGCAACCACGACCTTTCATTCGCTTTAAGAACAAGTTCTACTTTCCCATTTTCTGACGTATATTTAATGGCATTTGAAAGAAGATTATTGATGATTTTATCCATTCTTTCTTCGTCAAGCCAGACTATTAAGGTGTTCGTTTCTTGTCTGAAATTTAAAGATATGTTCTTCTCATCACTCATTTGCTTAAACTGCTCCACTTTTTCCATCAAGTAAATGCTGATATCTGTTGGTTCAAGGTATAATTTGGTTTCACCTGCATCAGTTTTTTCAAAATCAAGAATTTGTGTAACCACATTATATAGCTTGTTCGTATTGTTCAAAGCCATCTGTATTAGGTTTTTTTCTTTTTCATCTCCCGTTGAAATTTCTTTCAGCTTAGCCAGTGGCCCTTTTACCAATGTAATTGGAGTTTTGAGCTCGTGTGCTGTATTGGAGAAAAACTGAATTTTTTCGAAGGTGTTTTTTCGTTCTTCCCTTTTTTTAATTTTACTAAAAACATAACCAACCAACAAAACCAAAAGTGAAAAATAAACAAAATAACTCCATCCTGATGCCCAATAAGGTGGTTGTATCTTAATTTCCATTGATTTTTGGGCAATTACAGCCTGATTGTCTTTATTTAGAAGGCGTACCTTAAAGGTGTATTTTCCTTTTGGGACATTGGAATAACGGGCTATGTGTGTTAAGTCATCTCTAATCCAGCTTTCGTCATATCCCTCAAGCTGCCATTCAAAAATTTCAGTCCACGGATTGGTAAAATTAATGGACGAAAAAGAAATGGAAAAAGTGTTTTGCTTATATTGAAGTTCGAGTTTGTTTGTATTGTTTATTAAATCATAGAGTGGGGAACCTTTTGTCTCGGGCGAAATATGACGATAATCAATCATAAAGTCAGTAAAAACTATTTTACTAACAGTCTGAATACGATCAATTTTATCAGGTGAGAATTGGATGAATCCATTAATCGTTCCAAACAGAAAGTCTCCGTCATGAGTTTTATATGCAGAACGTGGGAAAAACTGAGAAACATCAATTCCAACTTCAGAATTGAAAATGATTATTTCGTCATTGGTAGGGTTTAGACAGGTCAAAGACATATCGGAACTAATCCAAACTCTATTGCGTCCATCGATTAAAATACCATATATACAGTTGGATGGTAACCCTGAACGTTTTGTATAAGATTTCAGTAATTTAAGATCCTTATTCAACAAAAACAATCCCCCTTCAGTTCCAATCCAGAAATTGCCTTTGAAATCTCTGAAAATAACGTTTACATATTGATTAACAGGAGTTGGTTTAGATGATAAGGCTATACGAGTGGATAGCCCTGTTATTTCATCAAACAGATAAAGTCCATTTGATGTTCCGACAAGTAATCCTTTACTATTTCGTTCAATACAATTTACATAATTTAAGTCGTAACTCTTCAACTTTTTATCTTTATTGGAAAGGCGGGAGAAAAGACTTTGGCTGCCTCCTAAAAATAAATCATTTGAAACAGGGTCATTGTATATATAATAGACACGACCTGACTGAGTGCTTTTTTTGTCCATAGGCAAAGCATATTCATTGATAATTTCACCGCTATTTTTATCAACACATGCAAATCGACTACCCAAAATTCCACCAGCCCATATATTGCCATTGACATCTTCAGCAAGACTCAAGGTGTTGAATTGGCTAATTCCATTAATCCCATTTGATAGAGGAAAATGTTTCCATCTTTTTTTTGTAGTATCAAAACACACTAAACCATTTTCTGTCCCCATCCAGATATTATTTCTCTGATCTTCCAAAATGTTATTTACATAATTTCCCCAGAAAGTGTTATCATCAACTGGAAATTTTACATATAAAAAATCGGGAAGATTGTTGTCAATAAGAAATATACCTTTATTGAAGGATACTACCCAAAATTTATTATCTTCAATGAATAATTGATTGATTGAGTTTACATCCAAACCGGTTTTGGCATTCAAAGAAAAAAGTTCAGTAATGCTGGATGTGAAATTCACTGAAATGTAACAAACTCCCTGACTTTCGGTACATAAATAATAATAGTTATTGTAAAGTAAAATGCTTCTAATGGGGCCTGTTATCCCTAAATTATACACATCAAGCGAATTTTCTTGAATATTATACATCATTAGTTTTCCGCTATTTGTACCAATCAACAGTGAGTTGTTATTTGTAGTTCTATTTATACATTGAATTCGTTCAACAGAAGAAATTGATTGTTTTATTTCAATATTTACCTTTCCCTTCAAGATTTTGATTTCTAAAATACTAAGCGTATTGCCAATACTGATTGTATAAACTGAATCGTTAATTTGTTCGAATACTCTAACATTACTTTTTGAAAAATCCTCTATTGCCTGAAATTTATCTAAAACCGCATCATAATAACAGAGACCAAATGTGCCGAATACAAAAAAGTGATCAGGATCAATAGGTAGAATTCCATTTACATAAGGGAGCATATTTGAAATATGGTCTAGCATATTGAGCTTCAATTCAAAAATGTCAGAACGTTTGTTGTAAATAAAAACTGCTCCAAAATTTGAGAAAGCCCAAAGATTTCCGGATTCATCTTTCAGTGTTTTGTTAATACGCCCTGCCAAATCTATTTTTACATCATTTTTGTCGGTAAGCTCATAAGATTTAAATACACGCCCATCAAAACGGTCTATGCCATTCTTTGTGCCAATCCACATGAAACCTATTTCATCTTGCACAATACTATATGTTCTGTTGCTACTTAATCCGTTTTCCTGACTGAAGTGTTTAATCTTAGCACTTTGAACACTAAAAGAAAGAAAAAACATACCTAACAATATAAAATGTATTTGTTTCATTTTATTTGTACTATTTGAAAAATACTCTTATTTATACTTAATCTTCAGTCGAAAAATTTATCGACGAATTTAGTATAATCTTTTTATTTTTTATCATTTCCAATATTTCAGCTCCAGCCAACAGGACAGGGCCATATCCGTGAGAAGTATATGGATGTACATGTCTGAAATAGTAATATCCCACATCGTATGCAACACCTGTACCCACACAAACATTTTCGATTTGTCCTGTATTATTTATTTGTGTTGACAACCCGTTCCAACCTAATAATGCAGGAGGTCCAAAAACTTTTTCATCAAGCCAGCCTCGATTAACTCCTTTAGCTAATCCATAAACAAACATCGCAGTTGCAGAGGACTCAAGGTAAGAGTCATTTCTGTCAAGTAATTGATGCCACATTCCATTCGATGCTTGACAGTTGATAAGTCCCCAACAATGTTTTTTGAATATGTCCAGGACCTCCTGATATCTGGGATGTTCAGTTGGTAAAAGGTTTAACAATTCGCTCATTGCCAGTGTTGCCCATCCATTTGCTCGTCCCCAAAAATAAGCAGGATGAACTTCCATCGTAGTAACATAACTATGCATGAACAGCGACCTTTTCGGTATAAAGAGTTTTTCGGTGAACCTTATGACTTGATTAATGGCATCTTCCAGATATTTATTTTCTTTCGTGAGAGCATACATTTGTACAAGCGCAGGTACACTCATATAGATGTCATCAAGCCATATAGTATATTTATACGGAACCTCACGAACAAATGTCCCATTATCCAGTCGATGTTGTTTGTTAACAATCCAATCCATCAAATGATCGATGTGGGGACGTAACGAAAAATTTATAATTCCTTCACGCGAACAAAGAATCATTGCTGCGCAGATAGACCCGGCATGGTCTAATTCACGAGGAAGAACTATCGTGTTAAGTGTTCCTCTGTAGTTTGGATTTTGATTTGCAAATTTCTGAACAGTTGGTAATACGTCGTAGAGCAAACGCATCCGAGGAACACAATAATCTTTGAAGCGTTCATCGCCAGTCACTTGGTAAAGTCTTATCATTCCAGCATAAGTTACACCCCATTCATAATTATAGGGACGAAAATCCGTTTCTCCAAAGTTGAAGTCGGGACTCAACTCTTTTAAGTTCGTGATAGTTTTGCCAGTTTTGCCATCAACAACTGATTTTGAGGTGCTTTTCTCAAGAAATTTGGTAATACGAATAACCTTTTCCAATATATCTTCGTATGTTGGAACATAATAGGGCATTGGATAATCCGAATAAAAATTGTACAATCCAGAATTGCCATCGTTTATTTGTTTCATATTGTCCATAATCCACTTAGGATGTTTTTCTGGTGGTTGAGCAACGAATAAACTGGTATTAATCAATAAAGTGATTATGATCAAATATCTTTTCATTATTGTTCAGTTTTATAATATTCAATAGACAGGGAATGGAAATTCACGAATTATTGAAAAACGTGGATAGGTTTCCCATATTTCGGAATTGTTGCCCACAAAGCGTGTGTCTCCCGTTTCTTTAAGTTTTTCTATCAAGAATTTTTTTAACGCTTTGAGTTTTGCCGAATACTTTTCATCGTTTGCTAAATTTTTCATACAATGAGGATCATTTCTTAAATTGTACAATTCATCTTGAGGTCGCTTAGCCATCGCTGATAGAAAATAAGGAGTGATTGAGCTATTCCCTGCATTTTCAATTAAAAAAGTTTTGGTAGGGCTAGCATCTATGTCAAAATATCCTGTTTTATAAAGATCGGATTCATTTGGAACACAAAAGAACGGATCTCCTGCAGGAAATCGTTCGGAATGCATATTATAAATGTAGAGAAATTCATTCGTTACAATTACACGCTGAGGATATCCCGTATTGTTATATCTCGAGGATGAATGACGTTCACGACCTGCCAATACTACCTTGTTTTTATTTATGTCCTGAGTACTTTTTATTTGTGGTAACATACTCTTTCCCGAAATGGGTTGCATGTTATCAGGCTCCACATTTGCTGCATCCAATATCGTAGATGCAATATCAACTAAAGAAACATGTTCATCTATTATTCTTCCGTGCGGAATCACATTTTTCCAACTCATTGCCAAAGGAACATGAATGCCTGCATCATAACAATTTGCCTTTGCACGAGGAAAAGCCATACCATTGTCTGAAGTTACAATAATCAGCGTGTTTTCTAATGCTCCAATACTGTCAAGTATATTCAAAATTTTATTCAACTGCTGATCAAACCATCTAATTTCTAACGCATAGTCGGCTATATCACCACGAATTACATCATTGTCCGGGAGAAAATCAGGGACATCTATATTGGT
>JAQWCZ010000063.1 GCA_028705705.1 Paludibacter sp. | reverse complement strand
AAGTGACCCGATTCCGGCAGGAAAAGAAGTGAAGACAGAGGTGAAATTAGCTGTTCCGGATTTACAAACTAAAGCCTGTGATTTTACACTTTCGCTGAAATCCTGGTTTGGCCCAACGCTCAATGCCCCGGTTATTCCTGTTAAGATACATCAGCCATGATAGCAAGTTTGCTCATAGTCAAATTACTGAAATTTGTGCTGGTGGGTTTCTCCGGCATGTTAATTGACTATGGCATCACCTGGTTGTTAAAAGAAAAAGTAAAGCTAAATCAATACATCGCCAATTCTGCCGGCTTTATACTGGCTGCTTCATCCAATTATATCTGGAACCGTTTGTGGACCTTCACCAGTCAGAGCGAACAAATTACCCGTGAATACTTCTCTTTTATCCTTATCTCCGTGGTCGGACTGGCCATCAATAACCTCGTTATTTTCCTGCTGAACGGCAAGCTGAAATTGAATTTCTACTTGGCAAAATTGATTGCCATCGTGGTGGTAACGGTGTGGAATTTCAGCATGAATTTTTTGTTTACGTTTAGAAAATAGAATCCAGGATTCAGACGTCATTAAATCTGATGATCATTGTCTTCTTTCTGACCAGATATTGTTTGTTGTATCAATTTGAATTCATGAGTTAAAAACAGAAACTGATCTTCTAAATGTAAAATTCGCGTATGTATATCCTTGTAATTCAGGGGGTGCTGGTTCGAAGAGTTGTGATGTGCAAATGAAATTTCATTTTCTGTGATTCCCTGTTGAAAATGGGCAAAACCATTTATGTCTATTAGTTGATGTGCAGATGTTTTTAATAATTTTGCAATTTGGATCAACCGTTCAACCGTTAAATTAGTTTCGTTTTTCTCTATCTTTCTATACGCAGAAACCGAAATATTAAGTCCGGTAGCCATATTTTCGTAAGAGTAACCTCTAATTCTTCTTAGAACTTTAATTCTTTCAATAATTTCTTTCATAGGTGTTGAATTAAGTAAGTTTTTTTAAATATCGTTTTCTGTTATTTCTTACAGAAAAATCGTGTAACAAACCTGATTTAATTGAAAATATCCACAAAAGTAAATATATTAATCGAATAAGTGCAAATTTTCTTGTATAAGTAACGGCTAAAAATGAAAGAAACGTAATATTTTTGCAAACGAGAGAAGTATCTAGCTTAATTAAAGCGGCAACCCAAGGGGTGGGACGATGAATGGTCAGAATCCTTCGATACTTCTCTTTTTTTTGTTTAACAGTGTATCCTCATATTATGAAAAAACTAATCGGAAGAAGATCTTTTATAAAATCATCTTTGTTAAGTGCCTTTACCTGCATGTTTTCAGGTATATTACCAACCAAAGCATCCAATCCAATCCCTTCAAAAGTCGTGAAATCTTCAGGTTCAGGTAATGCGGACTTACTTGCACAATATCGGGTAGCAAAAGATTTTTTTTATAGGAAACAATATCATGAAGCGACCTCCCTTTTTACACAACTCATTGAGAACAATCCGGGAACATTATTTTTGTATGATGGACTAGCACGGGTTTATGGTGCACGTCAAAATATATTACAATCGATAGAACTTTATAAAAACGGGATTCAACAAAACACTGGTAATCCATATTTTCTACATCGTTATGGAATGGCTTTAAGAAATCTTTGTTTGGGAAATCCTGCATCTGCTCGACAATTTGCTGAAAAAAATAAAATTCTGAATCTATATCAATATGCGGTTGAACAAGTTCTGGCTTCCATAGCAATCAGCCCCAAAACAATTTTTATTTTAGATGTGAAAGACTTTCCGCGATTACTTGAAAAGTTTAACGCTAATTCACGCAATTCTGAAATATCACTGACCTTACCTGATGATATTTTATTACAAATCAGTAGTTTTGACTCATCTGTTTCTGAAAAATGGATTAATACACGTAGATCAAGAAAACCAACTATTCATGCTGAATTGGAAGAAGACTCTTCACAAACAGGTATAAAACCAGCAAAAAAACGTCATCGAAATCTTTATAATGATAAAGAGATAAAAGAACGTGAGAAATCAGAAAAGAAGCATAAAAAACGTGTTTCATACTTCAATTTACGCCAAGTCTATAAACAGAAAAACACAGGAAAAATTGAACATTTCGGCATGCAGATACTTGCCAATGACTTTGGAGATACTAATATAGTCGGCTTAATGAGAAATTATTTCAAAAGGAAAAAACACTATGACCGAAATGTTTCATTAAATCGTTATTTCTATGCTGCAAACCAAAATATTTTTTCAGGTTTAGCTCTTGCAGGTTCGTTAGTAAAATATAGTAAAAATACGCCTTCCATCAACGAGGCTAAACAAATTTTGGATTTCTCTGAGCCTTACCTCCAAACACTAACACCTGTTGCACGCGCTTCATGGTTTCTAACCAGTGCCAAGATTCTTCAGAACAATAAAAAACAACAGGAAGTACAAGACACTCTGTTAAATGGTTTAAAACAATCAGGAAAATGTAATGGGGTTTTATATACCCTTATGGAACATTATATTATGACTTTTGATAAAAAAGATGCCAAAAAAGCAATTGAAATTCAGAAAGCTTTATGTAACAAGAAAGTACAACAACAAAATGACCCTGTTTGGATGTATGTAGAACAATATCAAAAATTTATCAACGAGAATCCTGTGTCGGTCTCAGAGCAAATCAAGGCTCTTTATGCACTTGCCAAACTACAGAAAAATTTCAAGGATAATGGTTATTATGCAACGATAATGGAAATTGAAACACTTAAAAAATCCTTAACTTAAGTTGTTTTAATATCCATTAGTATGATTCATATATAAACTTTGTAAATGCTAACAAAATGAAAACCACCATTATTTTATTTTTCGCGATTCTATTCTTCCAGTTCGCACATGCACAAACAATAAACTTTATATACGATGACGCTGGAAATTGTATCTTAAAATACAAAACTGTAACCATACAAAACATCAAAAACAACGTAACGGATACGACCTTGACAAATCCAGATTCACTGGAGGATATCATAGACGAAATAAAAGTGCTTATTCTACCCAATCCAACCAAAGGGATTTTGCACGTTGAGATTAGGAATACTTCATCAGAATTATCTGTAATTTATAATCTAACCGATATACATGGTGCCACTTTACAAACTGAAAGCACCACCAGTCCTGCATTTATTATTGATATGAGTTTATATCATGCAGGGACTTACTTGTTATGTCTCAATATCAATGGGATTAAAGAAACATATAAGATTATTAGGAAATAAAAATCCGGTAATTATTTACTTAATTAATTTACTATATGAGAAATACACTCCTTACTATATTAATAGTTGTTCTTTT
Organism: Paludibacter sp.; assembly: GCA_028705705.1. GTDB lineage: Bacteria > Bacteroidota > Bacteroidia > Bacteroidales > Paludibacteraceae > Paludibacter. Next base: position 5,933 of record JAQWCZ010000063.1, on the reverse strand, counting down.
CTGTTTCAACATACATGCAGAGAGAGTTAATCCGGTTATCATTTCCGAAGTTTTTTATGATACGCCTTTGAATGAAGATATGTTTAGTTACACTCGGTTTGCAGGTCATCATAACGGCGAATTTATCGAGTTGTATAATCCTACTGCTGAGGATATTGATATTTCACAATGGAGTATTAATGATGTTGCCAGTAGTTTTGTATTTCCTGCTAATTCAATAATTCGTTCCAGAGAAGCTATACTTGTAATATTCAAATATCCGCATTCGAAATTTAATTTCTCAGATTTATTTCCAACAATTTCCGGAGATACAAAGATGTTTTTTCATTGTCGTATTTGGTTACGCAATGAAGGAGAAAAAATATCATTACATAACAACAATGGAATCCTGGTTGATGAGATGTCATATCGCTACCCTAAAATAACCGGACAGGCATATTCTAATCATGTAATATCTACCTATTGGAATTTATGGGCACATAACGGAAAATCAAGACAAAACATGCTTTCCATTCAACGAAGGTATGTGCATTGGACATCATCTTCTATTCAGTCATTAATAAATGATTACTGTGTAGGAACACCAACACCTGGATTAGCACATTCAAATTTGTCGATGCAAACTGTTGAAAGTTCTTTGTATACAGCTAATGAAACTTTAACTAATTTATCTGTCGGAACATTGCCGGGATCAGCTTCTGTAGGTCCGGCAGGTGCCGCAAGTTACCAGATACCGATTGAAGTTCCTGTTGGTACAAATGGTGTTCAACCACAGATTTCTATCGCCTATAATAGCCAGGGAGGTTATGGTGCGTTGGGAATCGGTTGGGATGTAGCGGGAGTATCTGCCATCAGCCGTGGGATGCAGAGTTTTTATTATGATGCAACTTCAGACGGAAAAATAAATGCAACAACCATCCAATTTAATGAGACTGACCAGTTAAATATTGATGGACAGCGGTTGATTTTGCTTGATGGTACACATTTTCAGGAAGAAGCTGTTTATGGTACCGAAACAGAGAATTATGCCCGGGTGAAGATATTGAAAAGCACCGAAACACAGCGTATTTATTTTGAGCTTACAACTAAGGAAGGTACTGTTACTGAATATGGAAACACAGCTAATTCTTTACTTATAGATGGGGAAAAAGTATTAGCATGGAAAATAAACAAGGTATCAGATATTAACGGAAATACAATCAGCTATACTTACCAGGACAACGGGCAATATCTGAAAACTGTTAGTTATGGCACGAACCGTATTTCTTTTGACTACGATGACAAGCATATTCAGCAGGGAGGTACACTGCAGCAGCGTTGTATTAACGGTTTTTGGATTCAACAAAATAAATTGTTGTCTGAAATACAGGTGTTTGTGGATGAGGTTTTGGCAAGAGGTTATCAGTTCGTGTATAACAGCAGTGAAAATTACGCGAAGTTAGATGCCGTGAAACCATATTTTGGATCAAATAAGGCATTTATAAACAGCACTAAGATTGGATGGGGAAAAGGAAGTAAAATTAAAGAAATAGATTTGGGGGAGATAAAAGCCGACGGTAATGTTGTAAATAATGAAAGCTGTCATTTGTATGCCGGGGATATTGACGGGGATGGTTATCAGGATAAAATTGTTATGTGGGAAGGTAATCAATCGTCCGATATTCCGGAAGATAGAAACGGTTATGTTAGTGTCACATTAAAGAACAATAAAGTTCTACCATTAATAAGATTTCCAGCAACGAATGAAGATATTCCCGGTTTTACACAAATACTTGTAGGAGATGTTAATAAAAACGGGAAGGATGATATAATCCTGATAACCCCTTCCAGTAGGATCAATATTTACGAATTATCTGAAGCAGAAGAGTCTATGATAATAATTTCATATGTTGATTTTCCTGCATCAGCAATTTGTACATTTTCCTATCGTTTCACGCCAATGTTAGTAAATGCAAATAATGACGAATATGTTGATTTAGCAGTTATTCCTTATATAAAAAACTTACGTAATGAAGATAATCTTGCTGCCTTTATTCCATATTATGCCACAATATTCTATGGTAAAAGTGAAGGATTGACGGGAACGGGTGAAGCATATCCGATATCGGTGAATATAGCAAAAGGAGTATTTGTTTCTCCCAACACCGGAGATTTTAATGCCGACGGTAAACCTGATTTGTTACAATTGGTAAGAAATGAGCAATATAAATCCAACAACCAGCTGCCTGGGATTGATGTAATTGAAAGTTCTGATTGGATTGTTGGCTCTCAATATCAAAATGGTTCAAATCAAGAACGATTGCTTATTGGTAATAATGCTTCCATGATAGCATCTTATTCGATTGATATAAATAATGATGGGCTAACCGATATTCTTTTTGAAGGCGATAATCATAAATGGATATTAAGAACAACCAAAGGATATGGATTGTCCCCAGGTTCTACATTAACAAACTTACCTACTGTTTACAGCCATTCTCAACACATAAAAGATGACATGCAATATCCGGTTTTTCTTGATTATAACGGCGATGGTTATACTGATATCGTTATTGCTGATGATGTGTTTGATAAAAAAGGATACAAACATACAAACTGGCATTTTTATAAAAATCAGAATGGAAATTTCGTGTTTGACAATTTAAAATATTACTATTTTGCCCCGTTATCAAAAATGCGTCCGGCTGTCATGGACGTTAATGGAGACGGGGTGCAGGATTTGGTTTTCGGTGATATGAGAGGTGATCGTAATTCTCGTTATTACAAAGCCTTCACCATGCCTGCTGCCAACATGCACAACGTGGTTCATAGTATCACCAACGGGATGGGGCAAACCGAGAGTTTCACGTATAAGTACTTTTCCGCATATAACCATACAGAAAATCGCACTGACCTGCGCGACCTTAAGGCACCCATGATGGTGGTTGATCAGTATACCGCTGCAGATGGCTCAATTACATCATATGATTACGAGAAGCCAAAAGTACATACCCGTGGAAAAGGATTCCTTGGCTTCGAGAAAGTAAGTGCAACAAACGACCGTACAAAACAAACAAATGTTACAGAATACGAAATCAATACGGATTATTATACTGTAAATCCAAAGAAACAAATTGTAAGTGTAAATGGTGTCTTGATATCGGAATCCATTCAAAACAATGATGTGTTATCTGCCGGTATAGTACAGGGGAAAAATGGCGAAAAACGTTTAATCCCGGTAGTAAGCCAGCAGATTTCTACGGATAAATTAAAAAATACGGTTACAACTACCGAATATACATTTAATCCTGATGGTACGCTCGCAAAAACCGAAAGCGAATCAGATGGCATTACAACAATCTCTGAATACAGTGATTTCGTAAAAAGAATATCAACTGGATTGATTGCTTATCAGCCTAAAACAAAAAAAGTTACAAGTAAACGTATCGACCATCCCAATTATGTTTTCACTTCAACTTATACTTATGATGAAAAAGGTAATGTAAAAACTTCAGTGGAAATGCAGGGTACTTATGCTGAGACAAGTAGTGTTTACGAGTATTTTCCTGCCGGAAAACTGAAATCGGTTACCATTACACCATTAGGACAAACTTCGCGAATTACCAGGTACACATACGATGATAAATTTCGCTTCGCGGAATCAAAAGAAAATGTACTGGTACAAAAAAGCTATACCACGCACGATGACTGGGGTCGCGTGCTGAGTGAAAAGGGAATTGACGGACTGACTACATATTACCAGTATAATGCTTTCGGGCAGTTGATCAAGAAAACGCTTCCCACGGGAGAGGAGATTTCGTATAATACACAATGGGGCGTTTCAAGCCTGTATAAACAAACCATTAGTTCAAATAAAACGAACATGGTTACCGAAACACGTTACGATGCACTTGGACGGGAGATTTATACCGAGACTTCAGGATGGAAGGGTGCAAAGTTGAAATCCTTTACCGAATACGATCCTGTTACAGGGAAATTAATACGCTCTGTTAAACCTCGATACGATGGTGAAACGGAGATTTATACCGATTATGAATACAACGATCCGTTACAACGTGTCAGCATGGAAATTACTTTTGACGGTACGAATACGCTGATAACTCAATACAGTTATGCTGATGCCGCAGGAAAAGTTACTGTTACCGCTCCCGATGGTACGATAAGTTATAGTGAAACCAATGCCATGGGTGAAGTTACCCGGCGTCACGATCAGGGTGGGGATATTGTTTATACCTATAATGCGTTGGGAAAACCGGTTAAAATTGAAACCAATGGCTCTGTTACCGAAATCAAATACGATGAGGTAGGGCGTCAAAAAGAGTTGCACGATCCCAATGCAGGTGTCATCACCTATGAGTATTTCGCGGATGGAAGTCTGAAGAAACAGGTCAATGCCAATGGCGATATAACCGAACTTGAGTACGATATCGCCGGAAGAACAGAAATCAAAACCCTGACCGACAGGGAATCGGGTGTCACGATTGGAACCTCCTCGACCGAATACGTGTATGTGCCAACGGGCAATGGTATCGGGCAAATTCAAAACATAATAAAGAAAGAAAACGGGATAACAGTCCATTCCCAATCGTTTACATATAACAACCGGCATCTGAACGAAACGGTAACCGATGGATATGATGGTAAAATATTTGTTTTCTCAAGTACCTACGACCCTCTCTGGCGACCACTGACCAGCACTTCGCCAAGCGGTCTGATTATAACCAATGAATACGACAACTATGGCGCATTGGTAAAAGTAAAGAAGGGAGAAACAGTTATCTGGGAAGGAACGGCTCAGAACAGCAACGGGCAGTTTACCGGCTATAAATTAGGCAACGGGATTGAAACGGTCAATATTTTTAACAACCGTGGCGAGCTAACGGATATACAGGCGAAAAAGGAGAGCACGTTTATCCAGCACAACCATTACGAATACGAAGCCCAAACCGGCAACCTGTTAAGCAGAAACGATCTGATATACGGACGAAGCGAGAACTTCCGGTACGATGAGCTCGACCGGTTGACTCATGCTTACCTGAACAATACCCTGCAATACGAAATGGATTATCACCCCAACGGCAACATCAAAACGAAAACCGATGTGGGAACCTATTTGTACAACACGCCAAAGCCACATGCCATGAGTGGAATATCGGGAGCGCAGCAAGGTATAAGCAATAATAAGCAATTCATTGAATACACAGCCTTCAACAAAATCAGTCGCGTTGCACAAGGTGTGGATGAGAATAACATTGCGGATCAATACCTGATTGCTTATGGTTTAGACGAGCAGCGTATCAAAACGCGGTATTACCAAAACGGCAGTCTGCAAAAAACGCGGTAATACTTAGGAAGTTACGAAGAAGAAATATCTGCCGATGGTACAATTACAAAAATTGATTATATTTACACGCCGGTTGGGTTAACCGCGATGCAGCAGAATAACACGTTGTATTACGTGCATACCGACAGGCAGGGTTCTTTGGAACGTATCACCAACACGAGTGGAACAATCGTAACTGCTTATGCTTATACACCCTGGGGTGGCAGGATTTTACTCAGCGGAGTAAACATCACCGACTGTGGATATACCGGTCACGAGCACTTAGTTGCCCTGAACCTGATTAACATGAACGGAAGGGTTTATGACCCGGTATTAGCTCGTTTCCTTTCACCCGACCCGTATGTACAAGCGCCTGATTTTACGCAGAGTTTTAACAGGTATGCGTATTGCCTGAATAATCCGTTTAAGTATGTTGATCCGAGCGGTGAATTCCTTACATGGAGTATAAATAGCAATGGATTCAGTATTGGATTGAATTTTTGTCTTGCCGGTGTTCCATTAGGATTTGGTATCAGTGTAGGTTTCAGCGGCGGTGGTTCGGTTGGAATATATGGAGAAGTAGGATATCGTGTAGGCTGTGTAGGAGTAA
>JAQWCZ010000062.1 GCA_028705705.1 Paludibacter sp. | reverse complement strand
TTCGGCCAGAATACCGTTGTCCGTATGCCGGCTTCGGCTCAAGCTACCGTTCCAACAGCGGTTTGGGGCTTAGCGCAGGCGCCCGCCGGATTACAGATTCGCTTTCGCACCAACGCGTTGAATATCAAGGTAGCGTATAGAGGTTTAAGTTCATACACCTCAAATCTCTGGTTCAGTCAGTTCGGCGCGAACGGCGTTGACTTATACGCCCGTAATTCAGACGGCGATTGGCTGTGGGTATTCCCTGTATCAAAATCTGTCGGCTCATCCTATTCTTACACGAATATTGCACCAGTTGATAGTTGCAAGTATAGCGCTGAAGGCTATGAGTATTGTCTCTATTTACCATCTTATGCCAGCATCTCCCCACTGACCATTACAGTAGACGATGGGGTAAAAAATCTTTATTATATCACCAAAGATGAATTAGCCTTGGATCCTGCCACCGATTTCGGCGACTGGATTCATGCTAACGATAAAGGAATGTATCAATACGGCAAAGCTTATATCGCTAAATTGACTGAAATCTTGGATTTTTCATCGGGCATTGATACTCCTTCGCAACAATTCAATGACTTAACTGATGCGAGTTATTATAATATTCAGGGCGTTAAGGTTGAAAAACCTTTAAAAAAAACACGGTTTACATCATGAGTAGTAAACAAGGTAATAATAAACAAGCAAACAAATTTCTTATAAAATGAACAAACGTTTAATAATATTCAGCGTAATTATCGCTCTTTTTTTCGGCAAAGTAACTGCTACCAGCCCGGCTCTTCTCGATACCCAAGGATGGATTATCGACAGCATTTCCCCGGGTTACGTGTATTACAACTTTACCGGATACAACAGTTTTATGCGCATGAATACTATTATAAATGTGATAGAAATTGACCTTTCACACCCCGAATACCGACTGGTAGTATATAAACCGGTATCACGCGATTCACTTTCCGGCGCTTGCTTGAGAACTGGAGCATTCGCAGGTGTAAATGGCACTTACGAGCTTGACGCTTCTTTTATTAAATCAGATGGTGTGGTAAAAAATCAGGTAGAACTTTCTTCCGACCATTTGCGTTTTTGGAAACACGAGGGCGCATTTTTCTACAACCCGACAGGCGAAACGCAAATTGCTTACGGGACAAGCGAATCTTATCTCGCGAGCCCGTTTGATAATATTATTTCCGGCGCTCCCGTTTTGATAGACAATTACAGCCCGGTTGGCGAAACATTTGTCGGTGACCTCTCGGGTATTGACGTGTACAATCTTGATTATGAAGATTATCGACGTCATCAAAGCGTTCGTCATCCTCGTACCTGCATTGCAAGACTTGCTGACGAAAGATTGCTCCTGATTACAGTAGATGGTCGTTGGACCGGACATGCTGATGGGATGAGCGCCAAAGAACTGACTAGATTTCTCGTTCATTATTTCAACCCACAAGCGGCATTAAATATTGATGGTGGAGGCTCTACAACCATGTATATTGGCGATCGTGAATACTCTCCCAATCATGTTGTTAATTATCCATCACAAATTGACCATTATGGACAACGTGCTGTAACGAGTCACATTCTGCTTAAAAGGATTGATCCTAACAGCGAAATTACCGAAGGAACAGGCACTTCCGACAATCCTTATTTAGTTCGTACGGCAGCACAACTTGATGGTATCCGGAATTATAAATTTTCGACCGATATTAACAAAAAGCCTTATTTTCGTTTGGAAAACGACATTGACTTGTCAGGCATGAATTGGATGCCGATAAACAATGCCGAGCCTTACTGTCAACTCCATTTCGATGGTAATGGACATGTAATCAAAAATATGACTGTCAAAAACATCACTTACGGTAGTTTATTTGGAATAATTTGCGGCTCGGTAAAAAATCTCGGTGTGATAGATGCTTATGTTGAGTCTTCCGGCAGCGGCGGAATTATTGCCGGATATGTCGGGGTTAAAGTTCCTACCTCAGCAACTTATACAGGTACAATTGAAAATTGCTTCACTACAGGTTATATTTCAGGTACCGATGCAGTAGGTGGAGTCGCGGGAAATATTGGGATGCCAAACAGGGGCGTACCTTCGGCTGTTAAAAACTGCTATTCAACTGCTACAGTGGTGGCACGCAATACATCTGGCAATTCACGTGCCGGTGGAATCGTGGGGATTGTTTTTGATCAAGGTATACTTAGTAATTGTTATGCAACTGGCACGATATCATCAAAAAATGTTGGTGCTGGTGGTATTACAGGCTGGAGCGATACATCAATCAAAGGATTGGTCGCTTTAAATAAAAAAATTATCAATACGAATTCAGGAAACATCGGACGTATCGCGGCTACAATGGGATCTGTTGGTGGTGTACAGGCTCAGGGTATTAATTGCTGGGGCTATGAAGGGGTTATACTTGATAATGCGGGTACTATCTTAACAGAAAACAACTTGCGACAAGGTGAAATAACTGTTGTAAACACTCCTTACGACGGGGTTTCAAAAACGCGTGCATTCCTTAGCAACCCATTGAATTATTTCCAGGAATTAACATGGGACTTTGCAAGCGATAATAATGTATGGGCACAAACAGCGTACAATGGTTATCCAATTTTTCAATGGTTAGCCAACCGGGCTGATTACGCAGAGATATGCGGGTTAAAAGACGATGAAACAAGTGTGATTGATGCCAATGCAGATGAAATCGAGATGCTTATTAATGGTCGGCAACTTAGTATAAAAGGCACAGCAATAAAGCATGTAAGAGTTTTCTCTTCCACCGGACAGTTAATACATGATACTGTTGCTACCGATAACTCTTCTATCTCATTTGAACTCATCGACGCTGGAGTGTACATCGTTGTTTTGAAACAAGAAAATGCGATTATTTCTAAAAAGGTTATAATCCAATAAAACAACACATCTTAAGAGCTACTATCAATAAACAAATTTGAATATGAAGAAAACAATTATATTTTTAATTATCCTGTTATTAAATACTTATGTTTTTGCTGAAGATTTTAAAATAACCCATGGACCTTATTTGTGTAATCCTACCGAAGATGGCATCAGCATCGTGTGGACTACAAACCGCCCTGCCGTTTCCTGGGTTGAAATTGCGCCTGATGATGGTAGTCATTTTTATGCAAAAGAACGGGAAGCTCATTACATTACCCAAGCTGGCCGAAAGCTCGCTACTGAAACATTGCATCACGTACGTTTAGAGAATTTAATTCCCGGACAGAAATATATGTATCGTGTTTTATCACAAGAAGTAACTGAATGGGAATCAAGAAACAACATCAAGTTTGGCAAAATGGCAGACACAGATGTTTATCGGGGGAAACCACTCGGTTTCAAGATGATAGATAAGGGCGCAAAAGAGCTGACATTTTTAGTGTTAAACGACATTCACAGCAAAGCATCCTTCATGAAAGAAATATGCAAAGATGTGAATTTCAATGAAATCGACTTAATCTTCCTGAATGGAGATATGTCGAGCTATATCGAAAGTGAAGAACAGTTATTTAAAGATTATATCGACACGCTGGTTACTATGGGTGCTTCACGCATCCCCTTAGTATACGTACGCGGAAATCATGAAACAAGAGGACGATTTTCTCACCAGCTTATCAATTATTTCCCGACAAAGAATAAGGAATTCTATCAATCATTCAAATGTGGAAACGTGAACTTTTTAATGCTTGATTGTGGAGAAGATAAACCTGATTCTGATATAGCTTATCTTGGATTGGCTGATTATGACGCCTACAGAGAAAAACAAGCTTTATGGCTGAAGGATATTGTTGAAACTCCTGAATTTAAAAATGCATCACAGCGGATTGTTTTTTCACACATGCCACTCGTTGGCAACCAACTTGATTTGTGGCATGGTAATCTTCATCTTCAAAAAACGATATTACCCATTCTTAACAACGCCAATGTACAGCTTACATTTTCCGGACATAACCACCGCTATGCTTATCATCCATCAAAACAAGGGGTAGCAAATTTCCCTACATTGATAAATGATAATCAATCTTATGTTATTTGCAAAGTAAATGACAATACAATCAGCGTACAGATTGGTGGTACAGGTGGTGTTGTTCGCAGTTTTAATATTGATTGAAATTACAAATCTTAAAAATTATACATCATGAAAAAAATTAATTTATTCATTTTTTTAGTTGCACAACTCTTTGCGACAAGTATGTTCGCTCAACTAACTACCCAGGTAGCAAATGCTGGCGACAGCGAAATCAATCCGTTTATCATCGCTTCGGCAGATGATTTATTGGCAATGAACTCTGTATATAGTAGCGCTGCACCAAGTACAGCTGAACTTCGGTACTTTAAAATGACTGCAGATGTAGACATGGCCGGAAAAACCTGGGTATCATTTAATGCTGCCTCTCCTTTCAATAAACATGTCAACTTTGACGGGGATGGTCATGTTATAAAAAATTTAACTGCAACAGGACAATATGCAGGTCTTTTTGGCGTATTGTGTGGAGTTGTTAAAAACTTAGGTGTTATTAACGCAACCCTTTCGGGAAGCAATAATCAAGGTGTAATTGCCGGATATTTAGGATCGTCAAGTCCAGCTTCAGCTGCTTATACCGGTTTAATCGAAAATTGTTACACAACAGGTACAATCACAGCTACAGCCATTCGTGTAGGTGGTATTGTTGGCTATATCGGAGGAAAATCCGGGACAACAATAAGCACAATCAGAAATTGTTATTCAACAGTAAATATAAATTCAACCTCTACCACACTCGGAGGTATTGCAGGAGCATCAGTTAATGCTTTTATTATTGAAAACTGTTACTCAGCAGGCAAACTCAAAACAACCGGAGGTGGTTATGTGGCAGGGATATTGGCACAGCAAAGAGGTACAGATGATGCCACATCCGAACTTAAAGGCTGTGTAGTCAGGGGTGATTCATTAATCGCATCTAGTGCAACTGCAGTAGGACGTATCAGCGGAAAAATACTGAGCCTAACTCCAGTAAGTAACAGCCTGGGATCTGAGGCAACTGTTGTACAACTTACAAACGAACCAACTTATCTCACTGTATTTAACGAAACAGAGATTGTTGATCAACGATATGATGGTGTAACAACTTCAGAAACCAATTTAAGTCTGCAATCAACATATGAAACAATCGGATGGGATTTCACATCAAATTGGTCAACTGTATTTCACAATGTTTATCCCATACACCAATGGCTTGCAGCACGGGAAGATTACAAAGAAATTTCTGGTTATACAAGTAGTACAGATGCTTCTCTTTCAGATTTAAAATTCAATGGTAGTACAATCAATGGTTTTAGCCCTGAAACTTACAGTTATCAGATTAACTTGCCTTATGGATCTTCTGTTCCTACTGTAGAAGATATCCTTGCCACTACATCACATGCAAATGCAGGTATTGAACTGACTCGAAGCACATCTACTTTCCCAACAACTATTACTGTTTCTGTTACAGCAGAAGATGAAGCCACGAATGTAGACTACATAATCACTTTTAATGAGGGTCCAGTTTCCGGACTTGAAAACACCCAAGAACAACATCAGATAATTTCAGAAAACGGTAGGTTGATTATTACCAATGCTATAAATAAAAATATTACCATTTATTCAATAACCGGACAATTGATTTATTATACAAACGCAATAAATAACAAGGTACTTGTACCGGTCAATAAAGGTATTTATGTAGTTAAAGTAGAAAATCAAATCAATAAAGTTACCGTAAAATAACAGTCTTCAATTTAAAATATAAAAAGTATGAAAGGAATATATGTTTTAAGTATAACACTTTACCAAACAGTTTCTGAGAAGATTTTTTATTATTTGGACTTTTATGTTAGATGCAAGAAATTATGAGTAGAAAATATAAATTCATTATCACCACGTTATGGTTATTCTGTATACATCATTCAACGACTTTCGGCAATCACACTATTTCACCTGAATTAATTAATCCACCCAAAATTTTTCTTACTGAACAAACTATTTCTGGTGGAAGTAAAATAGGCAGTTTCATTGATCAGGATGGAAATAAACTGACAGGTCAGGTTACCTTATCCGGACAGCATGCCGATTTATTCCATGTTACCAACGGAGATTTATATAGAATTGACAATTTTCCGGTTACTTCAACATTGTGGTTCGATCTCGAAGTTCAAACAGAGATAAATGACGAGGTTCAAAATCGCACGTTTCGTATTGTGAAAAGTGGGTTCGAGGGAAATCAGGTTGTAGCTCACAGAGGTGCATGGAAAATGAAAGGTTACCCCCACAATTCTATGGCATCCTTAAAAGAAGCTTTTGTACTTTCATGTGCCGGAACTGAATTTGATGTTTTAATATCTGCCGACTCAATACCATTTGTCAACCATGACGCAAGTTATGGCGGTTACACAATTGAAGCATCAACAGCAGAGATATTGTCAACAATAAGGCTTTCTAACGGTGAAGCTTTTCCGACTTTAACTTCATTCTTAGAAGAAGGGATGAAGCAAAATAAGACAAAACTTGTCATCGAAATTAAAACCACACAAACACAATTAAGTCGCATCCATGCAGTTGCTGATGTCATTGTAGCCAAAGTCCACGAAATGAAAGCTGAAGCTTGGGTCGAATATATTGCATTTGGGTATGAAGTGCTAAAAAGAATTCTTGTTCGGGATCCAGGTGCCAAGGTGTACTATTTAAACGGGAATAAAACTCCTGCGGAAGCTGTTGCCGACAAGCTGTACGGATTGAACTATAATTACCCTGTTTATCAAAGTAATCCGAATTATATTACTGAAGCAAAGAACCTCGGTCTCAAACTGAACACCTGGACAGTGAACAGCGCTATTGACATGGATTGGTTTTTAGAAAAGGATTTTGATTATATATCCACTGATTATCCAGAACTCCTTTTCGAGAGGATTTCGTTAAAAAATAATGACACGGAAGATCCTACACCTGTTTTTGCTGGAGGTACCGGAATTGAATCGGATCCATATTTGATTGGTTCAACAGACGATTTAATGTCTCTTAATTCGGCATATAGTTCCAGTTACCCTGAATCTCCTGAGCTCATTTATTTCAAAATGATTGCCGATGTTGATTTAGCAGGAGAAACCTGGATTCCATTTAATGCTGCCTCTCCTTTCAATAAACATGTCAACTTTGACGGGGATGGTCATGTTATAAAAAATTTAACTGCAACAGGACAATATGCAGGTCTTTTTGGCGTATTGTGTGGAGTTGTTAAAAACTTAGGTGTTATTAACGCAACCCTTTCGGGAAGCAATAATCAAGGTGTAATTGCCGGATATTTAGGATCGTCAAGTCCAGCTTCAGCTGCTTATACCGGTTTAATCGAAAATTGTTACACAACAGGTACAATCACAGCTACAGCCATTCGTGTAGGTGGTATTGTTGGCTATATCGGAGGAAAATCCGGGACAACAATAAGCACAATCAGAAATTGTTATTCAACAGTAAATATAAATTCAACCTCTACCACACTCGGAGGTATTGCAGGAGCATCAGTTAATGCTTTTATTATTGAAAACTGTTACTCAGCAGGCAAACTCAAAACAACCGGAGGTGGTTATGTGGCAGGGATATTGGCACAGCAAAGAGGTACAGATGATGCCACATCCGAACTTAAAGGCTGTGTAGTCAGGGGTGATTCATTAATCGCATCTAGTGCAACTGCAGTAGGACGTATCAGCGGAAAAATACTGAGCCTAACTCCAGTAAGTAACAGCCTGGGATCTGAGGCAACTGTTGTACAACTTACAAACGAACCAACTTATCTCACTGTATTTAACGAAACAGAGATTGTTGATCAACGATATGATGGTGTAACAACTTCAGAAACCAATTTAAGTCTGCAATCAACATATGAAACAATCGGATGGGATTTCACATCAAATTGGTCAACTGTATTTCACAATGTTTATCCCATACACCAATGGCTTGCAGCACGGGAAGATTACAAAGAAATTTCTGGTTATACAAGTAGTACAGATGCTTCTCTTTCAGATTTAAAATTCAATGGTAATACCATTAACGATTTCAGTGCATCAACCCACAATTATAATATTGAATTGCCTTATGGTTCTACCACTCCAAGCACAGACGACATTACATTCACAAAAACACATGCAAATGCAACAGTGGAGGTTACACGTAACACCTCATCTCTGCCAACTTCTATTACTGTAACTGTGACAGCAGAAGACGAAACAGTCACTCAAAACTATATCCTGAATTTTACCGAAAATCAGGTCTCGGGTCTTCAACAGACGCAGTCAAAATATAAAATCATTTCAAACAATGGAAACCTGATTATTTCAGATGTATTAAATAGTTACATTCAAATTTATTCAGCTACAGGGCAATTGATATATTTTAATAAAAATGCTTCTAACGAAGTATCAGTCCCGATTGATAAGGGTGTTTATTTGGTAAAAACTAAAAAATACACAACTAAATATTTAGTGAAATAACAATTAACAAATATAAAACACAGAAAACATGAAAAAGATCAATTTATTCATTATTGTACTTTCATTTGTGTCAGTCACAAATACCTTTGCTCAATTTGCAGGGGGTACCGGACAATTACTGATCCATTTATCATCAACTAAGGCACTCCTACCTGTTAAATTAAATTAAAAAAACCATCCATCTCACGGGTAATTTGTCTTTCAAACGTGTATTGAAGGAGTGGCAAATTACATCATTAACTTTAAAATAGAATCATGCTCAAACAGTTCGTCTCATTTTTCAAAACAAGCGCTCCGGCTGAACAACCCTTTCAGGGTGATGAGGCGGCACAGAAGAAGTATTATAACAAACTACGCTGGTCGAGTTTTTTAGCAGGTACTATCGGGTACAGTCTGTACTATGTGGCCCGTACCAGTCTGAACGTTGTTAAGAAACCTATTCTTGAATCGGGGGTGCTGGACGCACATCAGCTGGGTATGATTGGATCGGCGCTACTATTTACTTACGCGATTGGGAAATTCGTAAACGGTTTTTTGGCCGACCATTCCAACATCAAACGCTTTATGGCTACAGGCTTAGGTGTATCGGCAATTGCCAACCTGGCGGTGGGTTTGCTCGGTTTCACTTCCAGTAACGGCATGGCCATTACTTCCTTTGTGTTTTTTCTGTCCTTCGCCATCCTGTGGGGAATCAACGGGTGGTCACAGTCGATGGGCGCTGCACCAGCCATCATTGCTCTTTCCCGCTGGTTTCCACTAAAAGAGCGTGGTACCTTTTACGGGT
>JAQWCZ010000061.1 GCA_028705705.1 Paludibacter sp. | reverse complement strand
GGGGAATGTATCTTTCGCTCGACTACGATTACAACCGAAATATTACAAAAAAAACATTGCAGCAGACCAACTATAATTTTCGTTACGATTACGCATCACGGCTCATCCATGAGGATGGTCCGCATGGATTTACTGATTACGGATATGATGCCCGATCAAATATAACAAGAATAAACTGGAACGGCACGGATAGCATCACCATAAACTATACTTCCGGAGGAAAAATAACTTCATTACTTTATCCTGATAAAACACTTATAAGCTACAATTACGATGCATTTAACCGACTCAGCAAGATGACATGGAACGATCAAACTATTGATTTTCAATACAACACGAATGGTAATTTACAGCACATCATACGATCAAACGGATGGAAAACTCATCATACCTTCGATAGTGAAGGTAGATTGGAAAAAATCAGTCACATTCAACATACCGATACCGTGATAAAGTTATCCACTCAATACAATCCAAACAGTACTGTTGCATCTGAAGGAATTGATTGGATAGTTCTGAGTTCTATTTCTGAAATACCAGAAAGCAAAACCTCTGTGTATAACGTACTGAATCAGATCGTGACAAGCAACAATCAACCTTACATCTACGATGCAGATGGTAATCTGACAGCAATAGGCAACCAAGTGACAGCCAGCTATAATACCGAGAATTATATCACTGCACTGAAAACCGATCAGACTTCGCTTTTATTAACCTATAATGGAATGAATCAGGTTGTGAGAGAAGAAAAAAATGGTAACATGACTACGTTGTATTATGATCAGGCTGGGCGGTTGTTATTTGAAAAGAATGGACAGGGAGAGATTATCCGAAAATACTATTATGTCGGAACCTATCTTATTGCGCAGGAATATAATAACAACACCTATTTTTATCATTATGACCGACAGGGCAACACCTTAAGTCTGACCAACACAGACGGTCAGGCTACAACAGCTTACTGGTTTACTCCATTCGGAGAAAAACTATATGAAAGTGACACCATAAGCAATCGGTTTACTTTTTTGGGCAACAATGGTGTTATTGATTTTAAAAACGGATATTACCAAATGGGAGCCCGGTGTTATTCTTCTTCCGACGGTCGGTTTTTACAGCGCGATCCAAAGGGAATGGTTGATGGTACCAACCTCTATGCCTATGCGTTGAATAATCCCGTGTCGTTTAAAGATCCGGGAGGGAAAGATGTGGCAAATGGCACTGCTGATTTATTCAATTGCGAAGGTCCTGAATACCTTGATTCGGATTCTTATGATGAAGAAACGGCTGAATGGCTGGGTGATGTTGTAGATGAAGGAACCGATATTGCTCCCATGGTTGGTGATGCAAAAAGCGGGATTAAAACATTGTACTATCTTTACAACGGGAAATACAAAGATGCTGCCTGGGAACTCGCAAATATTGCAGGAGGAAAATACGCTGGCTCAAAGGTCACAGGAAAAATGAAAGGGTTATTCGGCGACGCGGTATCTCAGAAAACTGCAGAAAACATTGCTGAATCGATTATTTCAGCAATTGGAAACGCGATAACCGATGTAGCTAAGAAGGCAACCAACAACTATGTACCGCCGAAAAGGCCTAACAGTTCGTATGATCCTCAAGTACCATATATAGGTTCACGTCCGGGACGATTTTAAAATATAACAAATAAACATCATCTTATGAAAACAATACATGTTCTAGTACTTTATATCGGATTAACAATGCTGTTTGTTTTGCAGGCACAACAGCAGGTGAAATACAGTTACGATGTGAATGGGCAATTAACAAAAGTGGAATACAAAGGAAAACTGGTTAGTAACTACCAATACGACAAAACGGCGAATCGCATCCAGTCGAAAAATGATGACATAACAGGCCTTTCAAGAACAGAACTAAACAGCCTGATTAACATTTACCCAAACCCAATTACAGGCAACGAAATCTTCATTCAATCTTCACTTTCTATCGAAAAGGTCGAATTGGTTGATTTAACCGGTAAGGCAATCGCGGTCAGGTTAGTACAATCAGTACAATTAGTGCAGGTTAAATTGCCCCAGGGGATATCCGATGGTATCTATTTATGCAGAATAATTACCCAAAACGGAAGCTACAGTGCTAAATTAATTAAGCAAAGTAATTAACATCTTCAAATTTTCTTCATGAGTTACTCCTTACAAAATACGAATGTTTCCCAAGTTATAAAGAATTTTGTATAAAAAATGTACTTTTGTTAGTCATTATTTTATGCATGGATAAAGCAACAAATAAATTTATTCAGGAACATCTCAACGACGATGTGATCCAACTTGGATTGCAGGCAAAACGTTATTCTGATGTTGATATGTGTTTAGTAATCAAACAAATAGCAGGATTTCAAAAAATAAAAGATAAAGTTCCGTTTTTTTACGAATCAAGTGATATATTATTTCCTCGGCAATTATCCATAGAACAATCATCTTCTGAAATCACTGCGAAATACAAATCCGAACTATTTCGGGGAGATACATTCGCAGATCTGACAGGTGGTTTTGGAGTTGATTTTTACTTTATTTCCCAGAATTTCAAGTCCGGAATCTACATCGAACGTGATAAAGAGTTATGCCAACTGGCAATACATAATTTCAAGGTATTGAATGTCCCTGCATATAAAATTCATCACGCAAAATCGGAAGATTTTCTGGAGAACATGCCTGAAATAGATTTGATTTATATTGATCCGCACAGAAGAAGTCAAACCGGTAAAAAAACGGTACTAATTTCAGATTGCGAACCTAATGTTGCTATGCTGGCTGAGAAAATGCTACTTAAGTCGCCTATTATATTGATAAAACTATCTCCAATGTTAGATATTCATCAGGCTATCAAATGTTTACCTCAAACTACGGAAGTTCATATTGTTGCAGTGGATAATGAATGTAAGGAAGTGCTCTTGATTTTAAAGAGAGAAGGCATATCAAAAAATATTGGTAATCAAGAAGATACAATTGAAATAAAAACCAGAAACCTCTATAAATCACAAGTTCATCAATCTTTTGATTTTTCTTTTTATGAAGAAAAACAGGCGGAACCGGTTTATACTGATGAACCAAGTCAATATTTGTATGAGCCCAATGCAGCAATAATGAAATCAGGGGCGTTTAAGTCTGTTGCTAACCGTTTTCGTTTAAAGAAGTTTCATGTAAATACGCATCTGTATACTTCAGATATACTTATAAATGATTTTCCAGGGAGAATCATGCAAGTTTCAGAAGTGTATGGAAATAATAAAGCTGATTTAAAGAAAATAAAAGATAAATACCCGAAAGCGAATGTCACTACACGTAATTATCCTTTATCAGTAGATGATTTTCGAAAAAGAACCAGCATAAAAGAAGGTGGAAATGATTATCTGTATGCACTCAAAACCACTTCAAAAAAACACATTATAATTGCCTGTGCTAAAATAAATTAGAAAGGATTAATTTAACTTTCAGATTAATTTAAGTTGTACCCGTTTTCTCACCATATCCACTTCCAAAACCCTCACTTTTACATGCTGATGCAAAGAAACCACTTCTGCCGGATTGGATATATACCGATCGGCCATTTGAGAAATATGTACCAGCCCATTTTCTTTGATGCCAATGTCAATAAAAGCTCCAAAGTTGGTAATGTTCGTTACAATTCCCGGTAGTTCCATGCCGGAGATTAAATCTTCAATTTTCTTGATGTTGGGGTCGAATTCAAAAACTTTTACACTGCTGCGCGGATCGCGACCTGGTTTTTCCAATTCAAGTAAAATGTCAGTCAACGTAGGTAAACCGATATCCGTTGTTACATAAGACTTCAGATCAATTTTTTGAATTAATTCTTTGTTTTTGATTAATTTTTCTATGTCGGTTTTTAAATCTTTTGCCATTTTTTCAACAATCCGGTAACTTTCCGGATGTACAGCAGAATTGTCCAGTGGATTCTCACCGTCTGGTATCCTGAGAAAACCGGCGCATTGTTCAAAAGTTTTATTTCCCATTTTGGGTACTTTTAATAATTGACTACGATTATTAAATGCACCTTTTTCAGCACGATAGTCAACAATGTTTTGTGCTAGTTGTGGTCCAAGACCTGAAATGTAGGTTAACAAATGCTTTGAAGCAGTATTCAGGTTCACTCCCACCCTGTTAACAGCATTCTCAACAGTCTGATCCAAGGATTTCTTCAACAAAATTTGATCTACATCGTGTTGATATTGCCCCACACCAATCGATTTAGGATCAATTTTAACTAATTCAGCTAATGGATCTATCAGTCGCCGACCAATAGAAACAGCCCCACGAACAGTTACATCGTAATCAGGAAATTCATCCCGTGCTATTTTTGATGCAGAATATATGGATGCGCCGTTTTCACTGACAACAAAAACCTGCACGTTTCTGTCGTACCGGATATTTTGAATAAAATGCTCGGTTTCCCTTCCTGCTGTACCGTTTCCAATTGCAATTGCCTGTATATTATAGGCTTCCACCATTTTTTGTATGCTGCGTGAGGCTTTGGCATGTTCACCCTGTGGAGGATGTGGATAAATGGTTTCATTATGAAGCAGATTTCCTTGGGCATCTAAACAAACAACCTTACAACCGGTACGGAATCCCGGGTCGATACCCAGTACCTTTTTCTCTCCTAAAGGCGGAGCAAGCAAAAGCTGACGTAAATTTTCAGCAAACACACGGATTGCTTCAGCATCCGCCTTCAATTTACTTTCTGCCGCAAATTCATTTTCAATAGATGGCTTTAACAAGCGCTTGTATGAATCATTTACTACATTGTAAACCAGGTCACCTGAAGCATTATCCGACCTGACGAAAATATCAGCAAGCTTATCTATGCATTTATCTTCATCCGGACTGATATTCACTTTCAAAAAACCTTCTGACTCCCCTCTTCGCATTGCTAACAGTCTGTGAGAAGAACATTTAGATAGTTTTTCAGACATATCAAAATAATCGCGATATTTTTGTGCTTCCTCTTCTTTTCCTTTGATAATTTTAGATCTAATAACCGCTTCATAAGTAAAAATCCGGCGAATAACATTTCGTGCTTTTTCGCTTTCGTTGATCCACTCGGCAATGATGTCAGATGCTCCATTTAGTGCCTCATCAATCGTTTGTATTTTATCTTTTACATAAGGCTTTGCCAGATAATCCAAATTATCTGCAGTTTGTTTCATGATCATTTTGGCCAATGCCTCCAACCCGTTTTCACGCGCAATTTCAGCACGGGTACGACGTTTGGGCTTGTATGGAAGATAAATGTCTTCTAATTCGGTTGCATTCCAGCATCCATCAATTCTGCTTTTAAGTTCCGGAGTTAGTTTTTCTTGTTCATCTATGGTTTTCAGGATCGTTTCTTTTCGTTTCTCAATTTCTAATAGCTTATCATGCTGATCTTTAATAGCACCAATCTGAACTTCATCCAGTTCTCCGGTCATCTCTTTTCTGTACCTACTGATGAAGGGAATGGTTGCTCCATCCTGCAATAAATGAATGGTATTGATGATTTGCTTTGCACTTATTTGTAAAGAATCTGTGAGTAAGGAAATAAACACAGGTGCAATATTATCTTTTGGCATTAAAAAAAAATTAAAAAATATTATGAGGATAACTAAAGATGTGAATCAATGTAATATTTTGAATATCAATTCTTTAAGTAAATCACCATCATCTGAACTGACATTGTCAACACCTTTCGAACGGGCATCAGTCTCTCTGATATAAGTGATGATGTTCATGGTTTTCCAAGCATTAAAAGATTTTGCAGCCACCAAATAATTTCGGGCAATAAAAGGATGAATTTTAAATTCAGCAGCAGCAACATCGGCCGTTTTCTGAGGTAAATAATGGAATATCATGAGATTACTGAAAAAACTGAACAATTGTGCCAACACCATTGGGATTGGATTTGCTTTTTTATTATCAGCAAAATAATTGATAATCCTGTTTGCTTTTAGCACATCCTTGCGAATCAAGGCATCCTGTAATTCAAATACATTAAAATCTTTGCTGATACCAATATTATTTTCAATTAGTTCTGGAGTGATTTTGTTCGAACCTGCCGGCATGGTGATACAGAGTTTATCAATTTCATTGGCAACACGACTCAAATCTGTTCCCAGAAAGTCATTGAGCATGATCATAGCTTTGTCATCTATTAGCAGGTTTTTTGATTTTGCATATTTACTAATCCAGGGAATCATTTCATAGTCCCTTAACTTTTTTGATTCGAAAAGAACCCCTGATTTTTTGATTTCAGCAACCCATTTTTTTCTACCATCAACCGTTCCATATTTATAACATACAACTAATATTGTCGATTTAGAAACATTACTAAGATAAAACTGAAGTTTATCAAGTTCTTTGATTAATTGAGCTTCTTTGACTATAATCACCTGGTAGGGTGACATCATAGGAAATTTTTTTGCAGCATTGATGACAGCGGAAATATCTGTTTCTTTACCATACATGATGGTTAAATCAAACACACGTTGATTTTCATCTAACACATTGTTTTGAATGAAATCTGATATTTGATCAATATAATAAGGCTCTTCTCCCATCAATAAATAAACGGGTGCATATATCTTATTATGTAGATTACGGAGAATTTGTTCGTGCATAATAAATAATAAAACAGGAATACTACTCGAACCTCAGGTGTTTGATTGTTTTACTGTTATTGATAAGTGAACTCAACGCTTTTACACCTATTCGAATATGTTCATCTACAAAATTCTGTGTAACTTGTGAGTCACTTGCAGAAGTTTTTATGCCTTTTTCCTGAAGCGGCATATCAGAAACCAATAACAAGGCTCCTGTGGGGATGCTGTTATGGAAACCAACTGAAAATAATGTTGCCGTTTCCATGTCGATAGCCATGGCTCGCGTACTTTTCAGGTATGTTTTGAAGTTTTCATCCCACTCCCAAACTCTTCGATTGGTTGTATAAACAGTTCCTGTCCAATAGTCTTTATCAAAATCACGAATATTGGATGATACAGCACGTTGCAGATTAAACGCCGGAAGTGCCGGTATTTCAGGTGGAAAATAATCATTTGAAGTTCCTTCACCTCGGATAGCAGCACTAGGAAGTATATAATCCCCATTCCGGTTTTTATCTCTCAATCCGCCGCATTTTCCAAGGAAAAGTACTGCTTTAGGTTGAATGGCAGATAAAACATCCATGATCAGTGCTGCATTCGGACTTCCCATGCCAAAATTGATGATGGTAATTCCGTTGGCGGACGCATTAATCATGTTTCCATCCCTCCCCAGTACAGGGACATTGAACCATTCAGCAAATTTCTCCACATAATTATTGAAATTAGTCAACAAAATATATTCAGTAAAATCTTCCAATTTTCTTTTGGTATATCGGGGTAGCCAGTTTTCAACAATTTCCTGTTTTGTTTTCATAACTGATTAAATTGTTAGATGGTTTTTGTATTTTCGCATATTTAATAGTTACAAAAGTAATAAAAATGTGGCAACTTAATCTACCAGCATACAATTTCAATACAAAAAAAGCAGGTGATAAACTACTTATCTTTGATTCATTGCGAAAGAAATTTGTTAAACTTACTCCGGAAGAATGGGTAAGACAACATTTTATCCGTTTTTTAATTCAGGAAAAAAATTATCCGGTTGCATTGATTGCAGTAGAAAGTCAAATTATTATCAATGGCATGAAAAAGAGATGTGATGCCATTATTTATGATAACCAGATGAATCCTTTTATAATTATTGAATTTAAATCTCCTGCTGTACCTATTACGCAGGAAACCTTCAACCAGGTAGCAGTATATAATTTCAATTTAAATGTGGGTATTTTTATGCTGAGTAATGGAATTCAACATTTTTTATGCAAGATAAATGCCAATAAAACAGGATATGATTTATATGATGAAATACCTGATTTTAATCAACTCGGATAAAAATTAAATTTCTAATGCTCCGATTATATCATTTATCTGATTTATGTTATGTCTTTTCAGGTAATCTTCAATTCCTTCTAACACTTTAATAGAAACAGTCGGATCTATAAAATTGGCCGTACCAATTTGTATCGCTGATGCTCCGGCCAGCAAAAATTCAATTGCATCCCGGGCATTCATGATTCCACCCATTCCCACAACCGGAATATTCACTGCCTTTGCAACCTGCCAAACCATGCATAGTGCAACCGGTTTTACAGCCGGACCGGAAAGCCCCCCAGTAACCGTTGAAAGTATTGGTTTGCGCTTTTCTGCATCAATGGCCATTCCAAGCAAGGTGTTGATAAGTGAGACTGAATCAGCACCTTCTGCCTCAACCGCTTTGGCAATATCCGTGATAGAAGTAACATTGGGCGATAATTTCACCATTAATTCTTTTGAATATACATTTCTGACTGCTTTTACCACTTGTGAAGCAGACAGGCAGGAAGTCCCGAAGGCCATGCCACCTTCCTTCACATTCGGACAGGAAATATTTAGTTCAATGCCCGGAATTTTATCCAATTCATTGATTCTTGAAGCAGTTTCGATGTAGTCCTCTATGGTAGATCCGGATACATTTACAAATATACTTGTGTTTACATCTTTAATCTTTGGATAAATATAATCTATAAAATATTCTACACCCTTATTTTGCAGTCCCACAGCGTTTAACATGCCTGAAGGAGTTTCAGCCATGCGAGGATAGGCATTTCCCTGACGTTCACGAAGTGTAGTTCCCTTTACAACAATACCACCTATTCGCGATAGATCCAGAAAGTCTGCATACTCCGTCCCATAACCAAAAGTGCCCGATGCAGTCATCACCGGATTTTTCAATTGTAACTTGCCTAAATTTACTTTTAAATCTACCATTTTAGTTTTGTGATATTAAAAACAGGACCTTCGGTACAAACACAAAGATGACCATCGGTGGTATCAGTTACACAGCATAAGCAAGCACCAAAACCACAGGCCATGGTATTTTCTAGTGAAACCTCACAAAAAACATTGTTTTTTTGAGCATAAGCAGCAACTGCCTTCATCATGGAGGTAGGTCCGCATGTATAAATTGCGTCAAAACTCTCCTTATTTAAAATAGAATGTTGCGTAACAAAACCTTTTTCTCCATGCGAACCATCTTCAGTTGTCGTATAGACATTTCCGAATCTTGAGAAATCATCTAATTGAAGTAAATTTGAAGCCGTACGCCCCCCTAAGAGGAAATTACAGCTATAACCCAGATCGTTTAAATATGAGCCTAAAAACAGCATTGGTGCGATACCCACACCACCACCAATCAATAATAATTTTGCTTTTTTGTTTTCA
>JAQWCZ010000060.1 GCA_028705705.1 Paludibacter sp. | reverse complement strand
TTTCTTCACAACCTGCATTTGCATTAAAGGAAGACGGCACATTAAAATATCCTGGTTTGAATAACCTAATGAGCTGTCACCTAAAACTTTCTGCATATAGAGTGCCCAAATTGGCAAAGCCATACTGGCTCCCTGACCTTCAGCAATATTGTCGAAATGAATAGCACGGTCTTCACCACCGACCCAAACACCTGAAACCAAAGATGGAGTAAAGCCCATAAACCAACCGTCTGAGTTGTTTTGGGTTGTTCCGGTTTTCCCGCCCATGGGCATAGTCAAACCATATCTACCGCGAATACGACCTCCGGTACCACCGTCAACCACACTTCTCAGCATATAAATCATCTTATATGCAGTTGATTCACTGAAAATTTCATGCATTTGAGGTGTAAAAGTAGCTATTACATTTCCATTCCCATCTTCAATTCTGGTTACATATAATGGTTCAACCCTGATCCCTTTATTGGGGAAAGCAGTATAAGCATCAACCATTTCAACCAGTGAAATATCAGCCGGACCAAGACACAAAGAAACTACCGGATCCAGATGACTTCTGATTCCAAAAGATTTCATCAGTTTGACAAGAGATTCAGGAGTAAACATGCTCATTAAATAAGCTGATATCCAGTTGTTTGAGTTTGCCAGACCCCATCTGAGGGTAACTTCTTCACCAATTCTTGCTCTGCTGGCATTTCTGGGTGACCAGTTATTGCCATTGGCATCTTTCAACGTAATCGGTACATTCATAACTTTGTCACATGGCCACAAACCTTCTTCCATAGCTAGTGTGTATAAAAAAGGTTTAATAGTTGAACCCACCTGACGCTTGCCTTGTGATGCCATATCATACTGGAAATGTGCAAAATTTGGTCCGCCTACATACGCTTTTACCTGACCGGTTTTCGGATCGATAGACATGAAACCGCACCTCAGGAAATGTTTGATATAACGGATAGAATCCAAAGGAGTTAAAATTGTATCAACCATTCCTTTGTATGAAAATACCTGCATTTCAACCTTTGTATTGAAAATACGGGAAATTTCTTCGTTGCTGACACCTTCGTTTTTGAGGCGTCTGTATCGTTCCGAGTCACGCATGGCACGGTTTATCGACGCATCAATTTCAGTTTGGTTGACATGTTTGGAAAACGGAGCATAAGACCTTCCTTTCTTTTCTTTAAAAAATGCCTGTTGAAGTCCACTAATATGTTGTTCAACAGCTTCTTCAGCATATTGTTGCATGCGGGAATCAATGGTTGTGAAAATTCTCAAACCATCTGTATAAATGTTATAATGCTCTCCATTCGATTTTGTATTTTTATGACAGAATCCGTATAATGGATTATTTTCCCACTGCCATAAATCTTCCTTGTATTTTTCATCTTGCCAGCTTGCATAATTACTTCTAATTGGTTTTTTTGCGGTAAGTGTTAATCGAAGGTATTCTCTGAAATAGGGTGCTAATCCTTGTTTATGGTCCACGCGCTGAAAATCAAGGGTTAAAGGGAGTTTTTGTAAGGAGTCTCTTTCAATTTTGGTTATATACCCTGATTTACGCATTTGATCCAAAACAACATTTCTTCTGTTACGAGCCCTTTCATTAAATCTTCTTGGATTATAAAGTGAAGGATTCTTGCACATACCAATTAAAGTTGCAGCTTCTTCGATTTTTAAATCAGCTGGTGTTGTGTTAAAATATACATAGGATGCTGTTTTAATACCAACTGAATTATAAAGAAAATCAAATTGATTCAGATAAAGTGTAATAATTTCTTCTTTGGTATAAATTTTCTCCAATTGAACTGAAATAACCCATTCAATAGGTTTTTGTAACGCTCTTTCAATGATGTTATTTGCTTTTGGGGAATATAGGAGCTTTGCTAACTGTTGGGTGATTGTACTTCCACCACCGGAACTTTTTTGTCTGAAAATACCTCTTTTTATAAAAACCCTGCCAAGTGCTCTGCCATCAATTCCTGAATGGTCGTAAAACCTTTCATCTTCAGTTGCAATAAGTGCGTCAACAACATGTTTGGAAATTTGACTGTATTCAGTTTTAATTCGATTATCTTTACTTTCGGAGAAACTCCCAATTAACTTTAGATCAGATGAATATAATTCAGTTGCATATTTATTTATTGGATTTTGCAATTGATCTATTTCTGGTAAATATCCTAACCATCCAATACTGATTAAAAAGAAAACAAGAGCCATAAAGGTAATTCCCACACCAAAAAGTATCCAAAACCACTGGTTAAACACCTTTCTGAAATTATTATTAGTTTTATTTTCAGCCATGTCAAAATGATTTAAGCGACAAATTTACTATTTTTTGTTTAACAAACAGAGTTTTAATTGATGATGCATGTTTGATTAACACTGATTAATTAAAATTAGTCTGTTTTCATAAGTTCAATAATTACCTGATTGGCTAAATGAATACCTTTTTCAGTAAGTATAAGTTTGTTATTCTCATTTAGTAAATTTCCATATTTAATTTGATTATCAGTATTTTGCATACAGAAATTATAGATTTCTTGTCCAAATTTGTTTTTTAATTTAATTAAATCGATCCCTTCAGAGGTTCTTAACGATACCATGATGAAATCATTATAGAAATCCTGTTCATTAAGGATTTCTTTTTCATTATATGGCTCGTTTACCGGTAATCTATGTATATATTCATTTACAGAAGCAATATTCCACTGTCTTGATCTTCCATCGAATGAATGTGCGGAAGGTCCCAATCCGATGTATGGAACAAACTGCCAGTATGCACTGTTATGCCTGGATCGAAATCCGGGTTTGGCATAATTAGAAATTTCATAAGCATCAAAACCATTTTCATTCATTTTTAATCTCATATAATCAAACATCTCAAGTGTTACTTCATCTTCTACTACTTGAACCAAACCCTTATTTCGTTGTTTCCAAAGCAGTGTTCCTTCTTCATAGGTTAATCCATAAGCAGAAATATGTTCGATATCCAGTTTAAAAGCTTCATCCAATTGGTTTTTCCAATCATCCAGTGTTTGTCCAGGAAGTGCATAAATTAAATCAACACTAATATTGCTAAAACCAAACTTTCTGGCATTCTCAACAGCTTGTTTTGCCTGAAGAGCATCATGTCTTCTGTTAATAAGTTTAAGATGGTAGTTGTTAAACGATTGAACACCAATGCTTAGACGATTAAAGGGGAGAGAGGAGAGAGAATCAAAATAGGCAATACTAAGATCATCAGGATTGGCTTCCATAGTTATTTCTGCATCATCATCAACATCAAAATTTCCATAAATTTCTTTGAATATTTTTTTTAATTGATTGAGATTCAATATGCTGGGAGTTCCGCCACCAAAATATACCGTACTGATATTTTCATTATGCAGGTAAGATTTACGAAGTTGTATTTCGTTGATCAGCGTATCTACAAAAACATCAATTTGAATATTTGCACTTTCGGTTTCTTTATAAAAATCACAGTAAGTACAACGTTGTTTACAGAAAGGGATATGAATATAGATGCCAGCCAAAATCTTTTATTTAATTAATTAGATTTGTGTTTATAAAAATAAACCACTTACAACAAGAAAAGTTGAAAGTGGTTATAAAAATAGTGTAAAATATCAAATCAACATGCAATTGGTAAAATTATCCTACTGTTACATCGGGGTTTACTTTTTTTACCAATCCTTTTAGTACGTCGCCCGGGCCTAATTCATAAAACTCAGTTGCACCATCAGTAATCATATTTTTTACTGTTTGGGTCCATCTTACCGGTGCAGTCAATTGGGCAATCAAATTTTGTTTTATGGATTCAGGATTGGTTTGAGGATATGCATTAACGTTTTGATACACAGGGCAAACTGGCTCTGAAATACTAGTTTCATTGATTGCAGCCTGCAATTCCTCACCGGCCGGTTTCATCAATGGAGAATGAAAAGCACCTCCAACCGGTAATTTCATTGCACGTTTGGCACCTTTCTCTTTCAGTGCTTCACAAGCTAAATCAATACCCGCTACCGAACCGGAAATAACAAGTTGTCCCGGACAGTTATAATTTGCCGGAACCACCACTTCAGTTGTAATGGAATCACAAATTTCTTCAACAGCCTCATCACTCAAACCAAGCACTGCTGCCATTGTAGATTCCTCTATTTCACAGGCTTTCTGCATAGCCATAGCACGTTTTGAAACCAGCACCAGTCCATCTTCAAACGATAATGCTTTTGCTGCAACCAAAGCAGAGAATTCACCCAGAGAATGTCCGGCAACCATATCAGGTTTAAAATCTTCACCCATAACAAGGGCAGAAATAACCGAATGTAGGAAAATTGCAGGTTGAGTTACTTTCGTTTGTTTCAGGTCTTCGGGATTTCCTTCAAACATCAGATCTGTAATGCGAAAACCAAGAATTTCATTTGCTTTTTCAAAATATTCGCGGGCTAAATCAGATTGATCGTACAAATCTTTACCCATTCCTACAAATTGTGCTCCCTGACCGGGAAAAACATAAGCTTTCATACGTTAATATTGTTTTTAAATTACAAACTTTGAATCTGTATATTATATCCGAAATCTGAATTAAATGAAATTTAATACAGATTAAATTTAGGTTGCAAAGATAATATTTTATCGGCTTTATTTAAAATTAAATTGAATCACCCATTTTGACGGATAAAATACATAAGAAATGTTGAAACCGAATAAAATATTTTGACATGTTTTTATCAAAATAAAATGTTTATTTTTGCTTTCTTAATTATGCATGCAATCATTAATTATGAAACGAGCATGTAAATACCTTACAACCAGGTTAATGATAAACATCGCATGTGAATTCCATGCAATATATAAAAAAAACAATTATTTACATGAAAAAATCATCAGTACATATAATAATGCTGCAGCTTGTTATCCTTTTTTTTGTATCATGTGAGCCGGAATACAATCCAGATTTATTACCCGTGTTAGTGACTTCAGATTTGATCAATCCGGGACCATTTTCAGTGAATACCGGAGGAGATATAAGTTCTGATGGTGGTTATAATATAAAAAGAAGAGGTGTGTGTTGGAGTACTAACACAAATCCAACAATCAATGATAATTATTCAGTTGATGGAAGGGGTACTGGGTCATATCAATCATCAATAACTGATTTAGATGAAACCAAAACATATTATATTCGTGCATATGCGACAAATCGAATAGGAACTGCTTATGGTCAGGAGATGATGTATAAACCAATTTTACACTTTAATCCGGATTTGGTTTATGAATCTGTTTCCGACCATGAAGGGAATACATATAAAACAATTACAATCGGCAACCAGACCTGGATGGCAGAAAATTTAAAGACTACAACATTTAGAAATGGTGATATCATAAAAGAAAATGTAAAAGAAAATATCTATGGGAAACAATGGGTATATGAAAACAAAATGAACAATTTAAATACGTATGGGAGGCTATATAACTGGTACGCCGTAATGGATAGTCGTAATATTGCTCCAATCGGATGGAGATTACCAACTAAAGAGGACTGGTCCATCTTAATACAATATTTGATTCAAAATGGTTTTAACTACAATAACGGCTTGATTGACAATAAAGTTGCCAAATCAGTAGCATCCCGAACAATATGGAGTTTCAGCAAAACCAGAGGTGCAGTTGGAAATGGTTTAAATTCAAATAATGCATCAGGATTATCGTTAGTTCCGGGAGGATACAGGGATGGAACAAGCTCGTTTAAAAATTTATTTTTTAACGGATATTGGTGGAGTTCAAGCGAATACAACGATGAAAATGCCTGGTATATGTTTTTAGGGGAAAGTAGTGTTAGTTTTATTTCACATGGTGGTTCAAAAAATTGTGGTTTTGCCGTACGATGTATTCGAGAAAATTAATTAAAGATTTAATTTGCCAGATAAAAAAATATCTTTATCTTTGCAGCCGTTTTGAAAGATACTTCGGGGTGTAGCGCAGTCCGGTTAGCGCACCTGCTTTGGGAGCAGGGGGTCGTGGGTTCGAATCCCGCTACCCCGACAATAAAAAACAGTTACTACTTAAATTGTGGTGACTGTTTTTTATTTTATTACTTTTGTGTTGTAATTTTTTCAATAATCAACAATGAAAAAAATTCTCCATTATTACCCGGAAATTACCGGAGAACAGAAACAACAATTTGAATCATTATATGATCTTTACATAGATTGGAATGCCAAAATCAATGTAATTTCACGAAAGGATATAGAAAATTTGTACCTACATCATGTATTGCATTCACTGGCCATTGCTCAAATTATTCTTTTTAAACCAGGTACAAAAATTCTTGATGTAGGAACGGGTGGTGGATTCCCCGGAATTCCGCTTGCTATCCTTTTTCCTGCATGTGAGTTCACGTTGATTGATTCAATTGGAAAGAAAATCAGGGTGGGACAGGAGGTTGCTCAGGCAATCGGTTTGAAAAACATTACCTTAAAACATATAAGGGTACAAGAGGAAAAAAATAAGTTTGATTTTGTTGTAAGTCGTGCCGTAATGCCATTGGATGATTTAATAAAACTGATAAGAAAAAACATTGTCAAAGAACAAAAGAATGCATTGCCTAACGGACTGATTTGTCTGAAAGGAGGGGAGTTGCAACATGAAATTTTACCCTATAGAAATATTGCAAGCAGCTATGATATAAGAGATTATTTCAATGAGGACTATTTTAAAACCAAGAAAGTAGTGTACGTTCCCATACAAGGAAAATAATTTTAATTTCAAGTCATAAAAAATTACTACTTTTGTGTCAATTTATCAATTATATATTGCATGTACAGAACTAAAAATTGTGGTGAACTCCGCATTAAGAACTCCGGAGAAAAAGTAACATTGGCGGGATGGGTACAAAAAACCCGAAAAATGGGTGGTATGTCTTTCGTTGACATACGAGATCGTTATGGGGTAACCCAACTTGTATTCAATCAAGAGATTAATGCTGAACTTAACGAAAAAGCAAATAAACTGGGTCGTGAATTTGTTATTCAGGTCACCGGTATTGTTTCCGAACGTAGTAGTAAAAATGCTCATATTAACACTGGTGACATTGAAATTCTCGTTGATAAGCTGGTTATTTTAAATGAAGCTATTACACCTCCTTTTACCATCGAAGAAAACACAGACGGAGGAGATGATATCCGCATGAAATACCGTTACCTGGATTTGAGAAGAAGCAATGTCAGAGAAAACCTGATTTTGCGTCACAAAATGACAATTGAAACCCGTAGGTATCTGGATGAGCAAAACTTTCTCGAAGTAGAGACGCCCATATTGATTGGTTCTACACCTGAAGGAGCCAGGGATTTCGTTGTTCCGTCCAGGATGAATCCCGGACAGTTTTATGCCTTGCCGCAGTCCCCGCAATTATTTAAACAATTGCTGATGGTTTCCGGTTTTGACCGATATTTTCAAATTGCCAAATGTTTTAGAGATGAAGATTTACGAGCAGACAGACAGCCTGAATTTACCCAAATCGATTGCGAAATGTCGTTTGTAGAACAAGAAGATGTATTAAAAATCTTTGAAGGATTAACAAAACATCTGTTTAAAGCTATCAAAGGCATTGATTTTCAAGAAGATTTTCCAAGAATGACTTATGCAGATGCGATTAAATATTATGGTTCAGACAAACCTGATATTCGTTTTGACATGCAGTTTGTTGAATTAAAAGAGGCCGTTTCAGGAAAGAATTTCGTTGTATTTGAAAATGCAATATATGTGGGTGGTATTTGTGCCAAAGGGTGTGCTACCTATACACGAAAACAGCTTGATGAGTTGACAGACTTTGTGAAACGTCCTCAGATTGGAGCTAAAGGTTTGGTTTACATAAAATACGATGCTGATGGTTCTTTCAAATCATCCATAGATAAATTCTACACTCCGGATGAATTAGAATCAATTGCTGCTATGTTTAAAGCAGAACCGGGTGATTTAATCCTAATTTTAGCTGGAGAAAAATCAAAAACTCAGAAAGCACTCGGCGAATTACGTCTCGATATGGGTTCCAGGATGGGACTTCGCAATAAAAATACCTTCAAACCTTTATGGGTAATAGATTTCCCTTTGTTTGAATGGGACGAAGAAACAAATCGCTATTATGCTATGCATCACCCGTTTACATCGCCAAAACCAGAAGATATCGAGTTATTAGACACAGAACCGGGTCGAGTCAGGGCTAATGCCTATGATATGGTTGTTAACGGAGTAGAGTTGGGTGGGGGATCGATTCGTATTCATGATAGCAAGCTACAAAACCGCATGTTTGAATTACTTGGTTTTACGCCTGAAAAAACAGAAGCACAATTTGGCTTTCTAATGAGTGCTTTTAAATATGGTGCGCCTCCACATGGTGGATTGGCTTTCGGTTTAGATCGCTTTGTATCATTATTTGCCGGTTTGGATTCAATCCGTGATTGCATTGCATTCCCGAAAAATAATGCTGGTAGAGATGTAATGATTGATGCTCCATCTGTAATTGATCAGTCGCAGCTTGACGAATTAAATCTTGCAATTACAATTTAGTAATTTCTATAAAATACTGATGGGGAATATGGCTTTTCATATTTCTCATTATGTTTCTATTTTCTATTTTACATAATATAAATTATATGAATTAAATGCTTCTGATTTTTAATCAATGATCTTAGCTTACCTGAATTCTTACATTTTATGACTTTCTTTAAGCAGTTTATCATTGATTAACATAGAAAAATTGTATCTTTGTCAGTCAAAAATATTTTTTTATTGAAACAGAAACAAATACACACATTATCTTACAATGGGATTTAACGATATTCTTAGAAAAATTTTTGGTAATAAGGCTCAGCGTGACTTAAAAGAAATCGAACCTTATGTTATCAAAACCCAAAAAGCATACGAAACTGTCATTAAATTATCAAATGATGAATTAAGAGATTTATCAAATAATTTAAAACAACGGATTCAGGACTATATTGCTGACGAAGTTAACAGGATTCAGGAACTGAAAAACTCAATAGAAACAACAGAGATTAATCTGAGGGAAAAAATTTACACGGAAATTGATAAACTTGAAAAAGATATCATTGTAAAAAATGAAAAAATTCTGGAAGAAATTTTACCGGAAGCATTTGCTGTTGTTAAGGATACCGCCCGTAGATTCTCTGAAAATCAAGGAATTACAGTCTCAGCAACCCAATTTGATCGTGAATTGGCCGTAAAATATGATTTTGTAACCATTCAGGGTGACAAAGCCATCTATAAAAATGAATGGTTAGCCGGCGGAAATATGATTAAATGGGATATGGTTCACTATGATGTTCAGCTCTTTGGTGGTACCGTACTACATAAAGGAAAAATTGCTGAAATGGCTACTGGTGA
>JAQWCZ010000059.1 GCA_028705705.1 Paludibacter sp. | reverse complement strand
TAATGTTTTGGTCTGAATAATAAGTTCCAGCTACGGGGGAAAAGGTGGGGGTGGCAACAGTGGGATTTGCCCCCCCCCCATTTGCTGTAATCGATATATCATCTACAGCCAAAGCTTGAGCGTTAGAAGTTGTTGATCCTGATGTAACAGAATAGTTCCAGGCTAAATATATACTTGA
Source organism: Paludibacter sp. (assembly GCA_028705705.1). Lineage (GTDB taxonomy): Bacteria > Bacteroidota > Bacteroidia > Bacteroidales > Paludibacteraceae > Paludibacter. Next base: position 9,455 of record JAQWCZ010000059.1, on the reverse strand, counting down.
ACTTGCTGCTAATGTTTTTGCTAATGTTTTTGCTGAAACACTTATGGTTACGCCTGGAGCAGTTGTATATCCATTATTATCCACATCAGCAGCAAAACTTGTTAAAAAATCAGAACCGGCGGAGGTCCATGTGGTTCCATTTGTTGAATAATACATCTGAATTGAAAACCCAGCAGCATTTGAACCATTTCTATATTTCTCTACATTATAGCTTATTGTAAAATCAGTAATTTCTGAAGCACCATTGTTTGTTAACTGCACATATAGATTTACACTTTTTGACGCAGAACCACTTGATAAACCACCAATTGCTCTGTCAGTCGCTGCGGTTTCAGGTCCTGCACCAAAATTATATATACCGTTTGCTGCTGTTGAAGAAAGCGAATTTTCACCTATTCTCTCTGTTGCAGTAACTGCAGAAGCATAAGAACCAACACTGCGAACTGTCGTGTTTTTATCTACTTTCCATCCAGTCGGCAAAGTTGCTGTGGCAGAAGTTCCAATAGAAAAATCCTGCATAACAGTTGCTCCAGCAGAAATATTCACCTGAGCGATCAGGCTACTTCCCAGCAGCATCACCACTGCCACTAGCATCATTCTCAAAAAAGTAATTTTTTTCATACGTTTTTATGTTTATAGAATTAATATTATTCCAATTTTTCAATAGCCTTCAAATTTATACTTATTTTTTCTCTCAGGCAAATTTTGTTAATAAAATTTGTATTAAAATACCATGACAACATACAACACCCGTGTTATAACAACTTACTCATACTGAATGTTTATTGAACACCGCAGAATAGAAGTGATTGTATATGCGGGAAAAGCAAATCATGGGTTATAAAATCTATTTTGAAAGTTTGATTTTCAGTTCGATTTTACCTCCGAGACCTTCTTCCACGATTTTCAGCAAGCTGGAAATGCGGATATCTTTGATATCGTTCTCGACTTTGGAAATATAGCCTTTGTTGGTACCGCATCGTTCAGCGAGTTGTTCCTGCGTGAGACCTTTTTTGAGTCGGGCTTGCTGAAGGAGGGCGCCAAGTCTGAAGGTTTCAAAACCTTTTTCAAATTTATCCCTGTTGGGTGTACCTTCTTTTCCGTATTGTTGTTCGATGAAGGTGTCGAGGGATTTAAGCGTGTTGTTTTTCGGATTCATATTCATCTTTTATTTTTTGAGCTTTATTAATTTCATTTACAGGCGTTTTCTGAGTTTTCTTTTGAAAACCATTAGCTAAAACAACTAATTTTTCATGATCAAAGAAACAGAAGATTCTGAAAATATCATTTCCGGATTGAACTCTTATTTCATAGATTCCATTGCGGATGTGTTTGAAATAATCTTGTGGAACGAATTGTAAGGTTTCAACCAATTTCAATGTCCATAATATCTTTAGTCTAACTTTTGGTCTCTGTATATTGAGAAAATCTGTAAAGTAGTTTTTATATAAAAATACTTGTCTGTATTTCAAGTTTTTCATACGGCTGCAAATATAATTATTGTTGTCCGATAACACAACTTTTGTTTGTTAATTTGTAAAGATTTTTTTGCCTGATGCTTATGGTGGAGCGCGGTCTCTCCCAGCATTGAAGTTGCCCGTTACAATCAAGTTCTGAATCAAGTTAGGGGTATGTCGAGTATGGCGGATTCCTGTCACGCTCTTCTCACTAAAGTTGTTTGTTACAATCAAGTTGAGAATCAAGTTAGGGGTATGTCGAGTGTCGTGGGTTCCTGACACGCTCTCACTCTTCTCACTAAAGTTGCTTGTGGCAATCAAGTTGGGAATCAAGTTGGGGGTATGGCGGGTATGGCGGGTTCCTGTCACGCTCTCACTCTTCTCACTGAAGTTCCTTGTTTCAATCAAGTTGGGAATCAAGTTGGGGGTATGGCGGGTATGGCGGGTTCCTGTCACGCTCTCACTCTTCTCACTGAAGTTCCTTGTTTCAATCAAGTTGGGAATCAAGTTGGGGGTATGTAGGATGGTGGATGTTCTGGATCTTCTTACTCTTCTCACTAAAGTTAATTGTTGGAAATCAAGTTCTGAATCAAGTTGGGGTCGGTGAGTAGGTGCAGACTCCACGTTCACTGAAGTTGATTGTTGAGAATCAACTTGGGAGTCAAGTGATTGTACACTCGACTTATTATAATATTTCATCATACAATTGCATTTCATAACTTGATTTATAACTTGATTATAACTGATAACTTCAGTGATAAGATGCACCACCCCACCTACCCCAACTTGATTCCCAACTTGATTGAAACAAACTACTTCAGTGAGAAGAACCAGACATACCTCACATATCCCAACTTGATTCTCAACTTGATTGCAACTAGCAACTTCAGTGATATGAGTCTGCACCACCCCACCTACCCCAACTTGATTCCCAACTTGATTTTAACAAACTACTTCAGTGAGAAGAACCAGACATACCTCACATATCCCAACTTGATTGTTACAAGCTACTTCAGTGCTGACGCATTCTGCTCCTCCAGAAACTGCCTGCATTCTTCCTGAAACGAAATCTTCCTGTGATGCTCCGCTTGATTTTGGATATATTTTATCACCCTGGGTACCGCCGACTTCGACACCGTAAAAGCTGAACACTTCTCCTGCCAGGCAAATGATTGTGGTAGTAACTGATTTTTCTTAATAAATTGTTCCGTTGAAAAAGCCACATGATTAATCAGTTCGTTCGCAGATATAGCTGGTGATATGGATATTAATATATGCACATGTTCGGGATTGGCATATATCGCGTACATTCTCGAATTGCAATTCTTGATTATCCCGCTTATGTAGCGCTCAATCCCGGGTTTAGCTTTTGAGGTTATCAGGGGCAAACGGTGCAAGGTCTTCAGCACAAAATGGATGTAGAGATTATGGTATTCAACGAGCATATTTTATCAGTTTGAGTATTTAGTATTCAATGACCGTTCTAATTGCTCTATAGATGGCAGTTTCGATTTAACATCATCAGGAATATAGGCATTCAACATATATTCACTTACACCCATAGGTTTTTTAACATCTCTCAGGCTATATTCAACTTCAATCTTATTTTTTCCTTTGCAAAGCAAGATCCCAATTGAAGGATTATCTTCCGGCATTTTTAATTGTGAATCAACAGCTGACAAATAGAAATTAAGTTTACCTATATACTCAGGTTTAAATTTACCTGCTTTCAGTTCCACAACTATATAACTATGCAACTCCACATGGTAAAACAACATATCAATATAATAATCTGTATCATTGATTTCTATTTTCATTTGCCTACCTATAAAGGCAAATCCTTTCCCCAATTCCAACATAAATGTTGTAATATATCTGATTAACTCGTCTTCTATTGCCTTTTCTAATGCATCTTCATGTAATCCTAAAAAGTCAAAATTATAAGGATCCTTGAGTGTTTGTGATATTAATTTTGATTGATATTCAGGTAATGTATTCGAGAAATTATGTAATGCATAACCGGAACTGCGATAAAGATTTCTTGAGATTTGACACGCTAATGTATCTCTGTCCCACGCATGCTTAATTGTTTCCAGACAATAATACTCAGCCTCAGAAACATCCTTGATCTTGTTAATTATTAGCCTGTTATGCCCCCACGGAATTTGTGCCACAAACTGTGGCACAAATTGAAAATGCACGCTATAAAATCTATACCACTGTCTGATAGCAAACAAATTTCTACGTGAAAACCCTTTCATATCAGGGAATTCTATCCTTAATTCATCAGCAACTTGCTCAATCAAATTACTTCCCCAAGCGGCCTTCTCTAATTTATCCTGTAGTTCACGTCCTATTTCCCAATACAACTCAATTAGCTGAGAGTTTATCGAAAGAGCAACTTTTCTTCTGGCTTCGTGTATTTTGGTTTTTATCGTAGAAATCCAATCACCAAAATTCAGATTATATTCACTCAATAACATAACATTCAAATTTTATCATAATTAAATTATCCAAAGAGTTGTATTGGCCATACCAATTCTCACGCAAATTTACCGGCTTTTATCCATCGCTTGTGTGTAATTCGTATGAACTTTCACAGAACAGTTGCTATTTTTACCTTTTACTTTTTGCTGCATAATTTCGAACCAAACACGCTAAAGTTTTAAAGACAATTCAATAAAATATCCCCAATTCGCATGATTTCTAATATTATTTCATTACTTTTGCACACTTTTTCTTTATTATTTAGATATCTGACTTGGTTACATTGATATTTTTTCACCAATCTAACTCAGTTAGATTTTTATTATTCAGGCAATAAAATGAAAAACAAGTACAAAGATCTCATCGAACAAACGTTCGAATTCCCCAACGAAGAATTCGATGTGGTGGACAATAATCTGGAATGGTGCGGGGTTCCTCTGATGGACATTATCAAACAATACGGAACGCCCTTGCGCATCGCATATCTCCCTAAAATAGGGGAAAACATACAGAAAGCCAGGCGTATGTTTAACGTAGCTATGGCAAAAGTTGATTATAACGGCGACTATCATTATTGCTATTGTACGAAAAGTTCACATTTCTCCTTCGTGATGGAAGAGGTGCTTAAAAACGGGGTACATGTAGAGACTTCATCTGCATTCGACATCAATATTATCGAAGCTTTACATGAACAAGGCATACTTAAACAAGATACTTATGTGATTTGTAACGGATTTAAACGACCCCAATATGTCGAAAACATCCAGAATCTTATCCGTCAGGGATTTACAAACGTCATTCCCATACTCGATAATAAGTTTGAACTTGACTTACTTTTAAATGAATTCGATAGCAAGTTCAACGTAGGCATTCGTATCGCAGCCGAAGAAGAACCGAAATTTGATTTCTATACCTCACGACTGGGCATTCGTTATAAAGACATTATCCCTTATTATAACAATTATATCGCCACCAACGAGCAGGTTGGACTGAAGATGTTGCATTTCTTTATCAATACGGGTGTGAAAGATACAGCCTATTACTGGAATGAACTAAACAAGGCGGTAAACTTATACTGCGAGCTGAAAAAGATTTGCCCGCAACTCGACAGCCTGAATATCGGCGGTGGTTTCCCAATTCAGACGCATTTAGACATGTCATACGATTATGAGTATATCGCAGAAGAAATCGTAGCTCAAATTAAAAACATCTGCGGTCAGCATGGTGTTCCTGAACCAAACATCTTCACTGAATTCGGTTCTTATACCGTAGGCGAAAGCGGTGCGATGCTCTATTCCATCGTCAACCAAAAGAAACAGAACGACCGTGAGCTGTGGAATATGATCGATTCATCGTTCATGACTACCCTGCCCGACACCTGGGCTATCAACCAGCGTTATGTTTTTCTGGCCATTAACAACTGGGAATCGGAATATGAAAGAGTAAACCTGGGCGGACTAACCTGCGACAGCGAGGATTTTTACAACGCGGAAGTTCACTCGAATGCTATTTTCCTGCCCAAGATGCAGCAGGATCGGGATCAATACATCGGATTTTTCCATACAGGCGCTTATCAGGAATCGCTAAGCGGTTTCGGCGGTATCCAGCATTGCCTGATCCCGGCACCCAAACTGGTTATCATCGACAAAGACGAAGATGGTGAGTACTACACCAAACTATTCGCCAAAGAACAGAGCTATAAGTCAATGTTGAAGATTTTGGGATACTAATTTAGTGGTTAGTTGATAATGGTTAATTAACTGACCACTAAGCATTAAGCATTAACCACTGACAACGCGTTTCGTAGCGGATTCGCATACATTTCCAGCATTTTAATTTTAAGGAAATCAAGGTCTTTATTTTCAAGATCGATTTTGTTGATTTGCATAGCGATGTATTTTTCAAAATCGAGTTTTTCGAGCAGACTGTACGATTGGCTGAATTCTGTGCTTCCGTTCAGGATATCATACGCAATTTTATTGACTTTATAAATCTCATAATTGCTGTGAATTTTCGTATCAATCAGAGAAGCGATGGCTGCCACCAGTTCGTTGCGATTTTGGAATTCTTCGCCTAACTTCCTGATCTCATCACTGATCTCACCTGCCATTTTATAGACTATCCTACCTTTATACCCCATCACACCGATTTTCATACTAAGCAAATCATCCTGAGGTGATTTCTTGTAATCGGAATTATCTCTTTTTTGCTGAAATTCTTTCGCTTTGAGATAGTCACACGGGTCGTATTCGTAAGAAATACTGAGGGGACAGATATGCAAGGCAGTCAAATTTTCGGTAAAAGTCCCGATACCACCCATATTAAACATTTTAAGCAGGCTTTCCTGGGTTCTGTCATCAGAGTCCTTGGCGCGACCTTCCCGCTGGGCAATCCAGATAGAACGTTTTTTTTCGTTGATAGTATGAGCCATGTAGGCAGAAAGCAACTTAGAACTTTCGAGCATCTGTTTGGCTCCCGGGTTACGCCGAACAATGAAACTTTTATTCAACCGCACCAAATCTTCTATCCATGGAAAGACAAGCAAGTTGTCACCGATGGCGATTTCCACGGTTTCCATGTCATTTTCAATCAGTTTTCCGCAAAGTAAAGTTGAATCGAGGATGATATCGCGGTGATTCGACACGTAAAGATAAGACCTGTTTTTGTCTATTTTGTCCAGTCCCAGGAGTTTAATTCCTTTTGTTAAATTGGATTCCAGGTATTGCAGAAAAGGATAAACAATAGCTTTCTGAAAATCATCAACATTATCGAAGCTTACCAGACGTTGTTTTAACACCTCCTTTGGAAGTAACGGATAGATCGTGCTCAAGAGATTGATAAAATGTTTATCATTACTCAGACGCTCGAGTACAGCCGGTATTTCTTTTTTATCATAACAACGTATCGAATCAAAACTCATGATTTTCAGCTTAATTTATTTGAATAAAAAACTCAGGTAGATGAAGATGGCAGGTGCAACCAGCAACATACTGTCGAAACGGTCGAGTAAACCACCGTGACCGGGAATGACATCTCCCGAATCTTTCACCTGTACAGTCCGCTTCATCAACGACTCCAACAAATCCCCGAACGTACCGAAAATCACTACAATTTCGGAAAAAATCAACCAGGAAATCAGGCTAATCTCCGGAATAAAAAGCGAGAACACATACCCTGAAATCAGGGCAGTAATTGCTCCACCAATAAATCCTTCCCACGACTTCTTCGGAGAGATGCGCTCAAAAAGCCGGTGTTTACCCAAGGTGATACCGAAGACATAAGCGCCGGTATCATTGATCCAGATAGTGGAAAACATGGCAATCAACAACAAAGGATGGTACGTTTCAATATAGAGGATATAATTCAACAAGGAAAAAGGCAATGCGATGATGATTTGTCCAAACAGAAAATACGCCCAATTGTGGATGGGATTGTTTTTTTTGCGGTACAACTCGATGACAAGTACCAGTACGACATATAAGCCGTAAACCGAGTAAACCGGATAGCTGATAGTACCTGATGCATAAAAAAAAGAAGTCATGAACAAGATAATACTTCCAACGATAGAAAGTAACGAAATCACTTCTACTTCTGACTGTTTGTTAGTCAGCTTGTGAAATTCAAAAATCGTCCATGCTGAAATAATCGCAAAAGTAAGTGCGAAAGTATAAGGACTAAGCAAGATCGAGCCAACCACAATCACAACAAAAAGGAATCCGCTTAGTGTGCGCTTTAGAAAATTACTCATGCTATAATACTTAGCTGTTTTAATTTTGCTGAACAAAGATAATCAATTCTTTCGGACCATGGGCGCCAAGCACCAAAGTTTTTTCGATATCGGCAGTACGACTGGGTCCGGTAATAACTGTTATAGCAGAAGGTAATTCGTTCACATATTTTTGCTGAATAGCTGTCAGAGCATTTTCCAGATAATCAACCAACTGCTCTTTTGATGCCAGGATGATGTGAACCGGAGGGAAAGCGTACATTTGCCTGCCGAGACTTCCAAAAGATGTCACGACCGCGCTTCCGGTTCTCGCTACCAGATATTCACAGGAAGTAACACCTGCCAGCACATCAGAGAATCTGATTTCATCGGTTTCTACCACGATACCATGTTGTTTCATTTTCCCAGCCATTTGCAAATTTCTGGTAAACAAGAAAGGCAACCCCTTTGTTTGCATCAGGGTTGCCAGTTTGATATACATATCTTTCTCGTCGTTACAAATTACACATTGACCGTTAACAGCTTCCAATTCCTGTTTAAAACAAGTTAGTGCGTCAGGTTCCACAGGTTTATAAATATCTGTTTGTTTATATGCCATTTCGCCTTTATCGATACGATTTTGAGTTGCGTTGGCTATTCTTTCGAGTATTTCCTGACGGGAATCCTGTTGGTTCATGCTTCTTCGTTTTTATCTTCTACTTGCTGATTTTTTGATTCAGCAGTAACAGATTCAGATTGCTGAAAACCAGCAATATTTTCTTCCTTTTTTTCTGCGGAAGGAAGTGTATGTTCTTCAATTCCGTTACCGTTTTGAAGTATCAGCTCATCATGACGGGAAGCCCAAGGACGTTTACCGAAAATTACCTCCAGATCCTCTGAAAAGATCACTTCTCTAACTAACAATAGTTCAGCCAGTTTATTATGACCTTCAGCATGTTGCTTTAATATTTCTCTGGCACGTTGATATTGTTCTGCTACAATTTTTTTAGCTTCCGAATCGATCAGTTCGGCTGTTTTTTCACTGTATGGTTTGGTAAATCCATAATCAGAATTACCGGACGAATCGTAATAACTCAGGTTGGGCAAACGATCACTCATACCGAAATAAGCTACCATAGCATACGCTCTTTTGGTCACCCGTTCCAGGTCGTTGATAGCGCCGGTAGAAATTTGATCGAGGAAAATCTCTTCGGCAGCACGACCACCCAAGGTTGAACACATTTCATCGAGCAAGTGTTCACGGACCGTTAACTGACGTTCCTCCGGCAGGTACCAGGCTGCTCCAAGCGCTTCTCCACGGGGTACGATGGTCACTTTCACCAACGGATTGGCATGTTCGAGCATCCAACTGATGGTTGCATGTCCGGCTTCGTGGTAAGCGATCGATTTTTTCTCTGATTGGGTAATGATTTTTGTTTTCTTTTCAAGTCCTCCAACAATTCTATCGACTGCATCCAGAAAATCTTGTTTTTCCACGAAAGATTTGCCTTTTCTGGCAGCAATCAATGCTGCTTCGTTACACACGTTGGCAATATCAGCGCCTGAGAAACCAGGAGTTTGTTTGGCTAAGAAATTCACGTCCACCGTTTCATTGATTTTAACGGGACGAAGATGTACATTAAAAATCTGCTTTCGTTCGTGTACATCGGGCAAATCGACGTGAATCTGACGGTCGAAACGACCTGCACGTAACAGAGCTTTATCAAGGATATCCGCCCGGTTGGTCGCAGCCAGGATAATGACCCCGCTATTTGATCCAAAACCATCCATCTCCGTCAGCAACT
>JAQWCZ010000058.1 GCA_028705705.1 Paludibacter sp. | reverse complement strand
TTAAACTCATATTCATTAACAAGAGACATAATTTGTGCAAAGATTGTTTTTCCTTTATTCATAGCCTGCAGAATGTGGCTCAAATGCCGATTCACAAAACTATGATTTCTAATCGAAAAATAATTTCAGCCCTGTATAATATTGAAATTTAAATTAATAAACCCTGTTCGAGAATTATTCTCCGGACAGCAATGAAATTATATAATTACTTCACGAATTTTAAAAACAAAGTTCATATGAGATTATTTTTTTTGTATTTGGTTTTTTTTGCATATAGTGGGGTGTTGTTGTCGCAGACATTACAATCGCCTGATGGAAATATTCAGATTGAATTTTCATTAAGTAAAAAAACTGCACATAACTATTTAGAAGGTACACCGATGTATGCTGTTTCATATAAAGGACTTCCTTTTTTGTTGCCATCTCGTTTAGGGTTTGAATTGTTAGGAACTGCAGAGATGAAATCTTTTCTAAAAGTAAAGGATGTACTCCGAAAAGATAAGCGTAGTTCATGGAAACCTGTTTATGGTGAATGCAGTGAATATCCCGATAATTATAATGAAATGACAGTTGTGGTAGAAGAGAGTCTTCCCCCACATCGTGAGTTAAATATCGTTTTTCGTGCTTACAATGAAGGAATAGCTTTTCGGTACGAGATACCTGCACAGAAAGGATTCGAAAAAATAGTCATTCATAAAGAACTTACAGAATTCGTTTTTCCGCAATACACCTCAGTGTGGCAATCATACGGGCATGAAGGTAAATATTCTAAAGTTTATGTAAATGAGATTCAACCTAACTGTGAATTACCACTAACGTGCATGACTGAAAGTGGTATTTATGGAGCTATATTCGAAGCGGCCAATAACAATTATCCACGTGCATACGTGCATTCTCCAAACAAAAGGGGGACATCATTGGGTATTTCAATACGTGGAGAGGCGAAAAGTTATAATGGCATTATTACAGCTTGGCGAGCAATAACGCTTGCATCACAACCCGGGAGCCTTATTGAAAATAATTATTTAATACTTAATCTAAACGATTCCTGTAGGCTTGCGGAAACCTCCTGGATCAAGCCTGGTACGGTTATGCGAGAAATTGACCAGAATACTGCTGCGAGTTTTAAGCTGATAGACTTTTGTGCTCGTAAAGGTATCGATTATATATTGTATGATGCCTTATGGTATGGACCCGATAAAGATATTATGAGTTATCCTGGAACTCCTAAACCCGAACTTGATATACATGCTACTATCAAATACGCAAAAGAGAAGGGTATTGGTGTTTTTGTATATCTTGATAAAATAGCCGTTGAACGTTATGCAGATGTACTCTTTCCATTATATGAAAAGTGGGGGGTGAAAGGCATTAAGCCTGGATTTGTAAGTGTAGGCAATCAAGAATGGCAGGAATGGATTGAGGATATGGTAAAGATAGCTGCTAAACATCATTTAATGGTAAATATTCATGATGCTTATCGTCCAACAGGTTTTAGTCGCACTTACCCAAATCTTATAACACAAGAGGGGATTCATGGTAATGAACAACAACCAAATGCAGATCACGATGTTATGTTGCCATTTACCCGTTTCACTATTGGTGCTGGTGATTATACTCCGGGGTATCTGCGTGAAGGCTTGCAAAGTACTTTTACGCATCGACTTGCTCTCCCAATTATATTTTACAGCCCTGCTCAGTTCTTATTTTGGCGTGAGCGCCCTGAAGCAAGACATGACCGGCCAGAGTTAAAACTTTGGGAACATATTCCAACAGTTTGGGATTATACAAAGGTTATTGATGGAGCAATTGGAGAACATGTAATAATAGCTCGCAGAAACGGTTCTACTTGGTATGTAGGTGGTATAACGAATACGAATGCAAGAACGATGATTCTCGATTGCTCTTTTTTAAATCGAGGAAAACAATATAAAGCTACGATTTATACCGATAATTTGCTATCGGAAGACAAAGTTGATATAGAGACCCGTAAGGTATCAAGTAAGGATAAAATTACTTTTAACTTGAAAAAGAGTGGTGGTTTTGCTTTGAAAATTGAATAATTGACTATCAATAATTGAGATTTTCATTTCATGAAAAAGTTTTGGATCGTTTTTTTGTTAACGTTATCTACAACTGTTTTAGCACAAAAGCATTCGATTTACAAGGATGGTTGGATTGATTTCAATAAAAACGGTAAGATGGATGTTTACGAGAATCCGTACGTTTCGGTTGAAGATAGAGTTGAAGACCTGCTAGCACAAATGGGTATGGAAGAAAAAACTTGTCAAATGGCTACCCTTTATGGTTATGGGCGGGTTTTAAAGGATGAGTTGCCGACAAAGGACTGGAAAAGCCGGGTTTGGAAAGACGGTATTGCCAACATTGATGAACACCTGAATAACTTGGCTTATCATCCCGGTGCTCAAACAAATTTGGCTTATCCTTTTAGCACGCATGCGGAGGCCATTAATCAGGTACAACGCTGGTTTGTTGAAGAAACACGGTTGGGGATCCCTGTCGATTTTAGCAACGAAGGTATTCATGGACTTACTCATGACCGGGCTACCCTGTTGCCTGCACCAATTGCTATTGGTAGCACCTGGAATAAAAAACTTGTGGAGCATGGCGGCCATATTGTCGGGCGTGAGGCAAAGACACTAGGGTACACCAATGTGTATGCACCGATTCTGGATGTAGCACGCGATCCCCGATGGGGACGGATTGTGGAATGTTACGGTGAAGATCCGTATCTGATTGCACAATTGGGAGCCCGGATGGTAATGGGTATCCAGGCTGAGGGTGTTGCCTCAACCTTAAAACACTTTGCTGTTTATAGTGTTCCCAAAGGAGCCCGAGATGGTGATGCCCGAACCGACCCGCATGTCGCACCACGCGAGATGCACCAGTTGTATCTGTATCCCTTTAAATATGTTATCCGAAATGCAAAGCCACTTGGCGTAATGAGCAGTTACAACGACTGGGATGGTGTTCCTGTAACCGGAAGCTACTATTTCCTGACTGAGCTTCTTCGTCAGCAGTTTGGGTTTAAGGGGTATGTCGTTTCTGACAGTGAAGCAGTAGAGTATATTCATGGCAAACATCGTGTTACAGAAGATTATAATGGAGCGGTAAAACAAGCGGTTGAGTCCGGATTAAATGTTCGAACGACTTTTCGGGAGCCTGAAACGTTTATTTCTCCTTTGCGCGAATTGGTGAAGGAAGGGAAGGTCGCCATGTCAACCATTGATGAAAGAGTTTCCGATGTGCTCAGGGTAAAATTCCAACTGGGATTGTTCGATCATCCTTACGTTGAGGAACCTGAAGAAGCGAATAAGATTGTTTACAATAGGGACGCTCGGGATTTTTCAAAGCAAATATCCCGGGAAGTATTGGTGTTGTTGAAAAATGAGAATCATCTTTTACCACTTGATAAAAGCAAAATAAACACGGTTTTGGTAACAGGTCCTTTGGCTGCCCAGGCTAATCATTCTATTAGTCGTTACGGGCCGTCAAATATTGACGTGGTTTCAGTATTGAAAGGAATGCGAAATTATGCGGGGAATAAATTATCGGTGTTTTATACTGAAGGGTGTAAAACGGTTAATGAAAATTGGCCGGAGACGGAGATTATCCCCGAAATGCTTACCGACGAAGAGAAAGCATCGATAGACGATGCCACTGAACTTGCCGCTCAATCCGATGTAATTATCGCGGTGTTGGGAGAGAATGAAAGACTGGTTGGTGAAAGTCTGTCACGTACGGGCCTTGACTTGCCCGGGAGACAGCAACAATTATTACAGGCACTTTACGAAACGGGAAAACCGGTTGTGTTGGTATTGATCAATGGCCGGCCATTGACCATTAATTGGGCCGACAAATATATCCCGGCTATCCTTGAAGCCTGGTTTCCCGGTGAACACGGAGGAGATGCTATCATTCAAACAATTTTTGGTGATTACAACCCAGGTGGCAAGCTTCCTGTAACTTTCCCAAAAACTGTAGGTCAAATTGAAATGAATTTTCCGTATAAGCCAGGTTCACAGGACAGTCAACCGGAACATGGTCCCAATGGTGCCGGGAGGACCCGGGTAAACGGTTTTCTTTACCCATTCGGTCACGGGTTGAGTTACACCACATTCGAATACAGCGATTTGAAGATTACACCCAAAAAACAACAATCTCAGGGGAACATAGAGGTTCGTTTTAAAGTGAAAAATACAGGTTCCCTGAAGGGAGATGAAATTGTGCAGTTATACATCAGGGATGAATACAGCAGCGTAACCACTTACGAAAAAATATTGCGTGGTTTCGAGCGGATTTCGCTGAAACCCCAACAGGAAAAGGAAGTGACTTTCACATTGGTTCCCGACGATATTTCTATAATTGATAATAATAATCGTTTTACCGTGGAAGCGGGTTCTTTTAAAGTGATGGTTGGAAGTTCTTCAACAGATATCCGCTTAAATGGAGAGTTTGAAATTGTTAATGATTAAGATATGTTAAGATTAATATCAATGAAAAGGTGTCAACTTCATACTTCAATACTGATTTTTATTATTAGTTTCCTGTTTTCGGCATGTGCTGAGAAAACTGAAGGGACTACAGATCCGGCAAGCCTGGTCAACGTGTTTGTGGATACCCATAATTCCAGGTGGTTTTATTTCAATTCAGCGACTCGTCCTTTTGGAATGGTTAACCTGAGTCCGGATACAGATACCAAAGGCAGCTGGAGTTCCGGATACTTATATGATAGTAAGCAAATTCGTTGTTTCAGTCATATCCATGCCTGGCAACTTTCCGGAGTGGCCGTAATGCCAACCGTTGGCGAGTTCAAAGGAAATCTTGGGATGGATGCCTACCAATCGTCTTTCAGTCATGAAGGAGAAGTCGCACAACCTGGCTACCATAAAGTTGATTTAAACGATTATCAGATCACAGCAGAGCTGACTTCAACTACCCGTGTGGGCTTTCACCGCTACACCTACCCGGAAAGCAAGCAAAGTTATATCGTTTTCGATACCGGAGCTTTTTTGGGACATGGACCAACCGTGTATAGCAAAGTTTGGAGAGTGAATGATCAGGAAGTCTCTGGTTACGAGGTTATGAGCAAAACAGGCCGTCGCCCCAAAGATACACCCGTTTATTTTGTTGCGCGTTTGAGCAAATCCATGGAACAATTTATTAGCTGGCGGGATAGTAAGATAATTGATGCACCTGTTGACTCGGTTGATGGTGTGCATGCCGGTGCAGCTGTAAGGTTTCAGACAGATGGAGGAGAACAAGTACTGATGAAAGTTGGTATTTCGTACGTGAGTGTGGAGCAAGCTCGCATAAATATGGACACTGAACTGCCAGGCTGGAATTTTGACAAGGTTAAAAAGAATTCTTATGATGAGTGGAATGATTGGCTGGGCAAAATTGAAGTGGAAGGTGGTACTCAGAAGCAACAAGTGAAGTTTTACACTGACCTTTGGCATGCTTTACAAGGGCGGCGGATTATAAGCGACGTTAATGGCAAATATATGGATATGACGGGTGATTTGCCCCGTGTCAGACGTGTGAAGCTTGGAGAAGATGGAAAGCCCCTTTATCCACATTATAATTTTGATGCCTGGTGGGGTAGCCACTGGTCACTTAATATTTTATGGTCTATGGTCTACCCACAGTTGATGGATGGATTTTGTAATACAATGATTGATATGTATAAAAATGGAGGTATTCTACCAAGAGGTCCGTCGGGCGGTAATTATACTTTTGTTATGATTGGTGATCCATCGGCGTGTTTTTTTGCAACAGCTTACAATAAAGGAATTCGGAATTACGATGCAGAACTGGCATACGCGGGGTTGAGAAAAAATGCCTTTCCGGGCGGTAGTAGAGACCATGCGGGTTATGAACAAGGCAGAGCCGCGACCGGGGGAGGAATGAGATATTACCTTGAGCGAGGGTATGTTCCTGAAGGTATAAAAGGGAATGGAATGCACCGTGACGGAGCAGCAATGACCCTCGAATACGCTTATCAGGATTGGTGTCTGGCCCAAATGGCCCAGAATATGGGCAAAACCGACGATTATGAGTTATTCATGAAACGTTCGCAAAATTTCAAGAACATTTGGAACCCGGATACAAAATACATGCATCCGCGTGAGTTGGACGGTTCGTGGATGGCGGATTTTGAACCCGTTGGCTCGAAAGAACCTTATACACGGGGTTTTTGTGAAAGTAATTCAGCGGTTTATACCCACTTTGTACCACATGATGTGGATGGATTGATCAAGCTTTTTGTGGATAAAGATGCATACATTGATCATTTGCAAAGCCAGTTTGAACGGGCACAGAAATTTGGATTCATTGCCGACAAAAACGTTCCTGAATCGGGCTGGGTGGACTACAGTAACCAGCCGGGAACGGGAATGGCCCATCTCTTCAACAAGGCGGGGGCTCCCTGGCTAAGTCAGAAGTGGGTACGAGAGGTGAAGGAAGCTCTGAGCGATACAACAGCTTATGGTGGCTATAACGGTGATGAAGACCAGGGACAAATGGGTGCCTTGGGAGTACTTATGGCCATAGGTCTTTTTGAGGAAGATGGAGGAGCGTCAGCCACGCCAACGTATGAAATTACCAGCCCGGTTTTTGATAAAATTACCATGCATTTGAACAATAATTATTATACCGGTAAAACCTTTGTCATTGAAACAAAAAACAATAACGGTGCAAACACATATATTCAAAGTGCCAAATTGAATGGGAAAAACTGGACAAAATATTGGTTTTTGCATAAAGATTTCTCCAATGGTGGCAGGTTGGAGATTGAATTGGGACCAACTCCTAATAAGGATTGGGGAATTGAATATTGATTAAGGATAAATATCCTTGTTCTTGGGTTTCTGTTATAGTGACAAAAGTTATAATAAGCGATATTACATATTAGTGCAAGTGGGTAATCTTCAATTCAGTTCCTTCTTTTGATTTGAAATGGTACCCAATGAATAGTAGACAGAATGGATATCTATCATTTTTTTGTAATAACATTCCAAATGTAAAAATAACAAGAATCAAATGACCCGGTTTATTTTAACAATCTGTTTTTTCTCATCGTCATTGTTTTTTTTGGCATCAGAGAAAAAGGATGACATAGAAGAAAGCAAAAAGTACAGGAATCCTCAAATGGGATCCTTTTACCAATGGGAAACTGATTTAGACAGTGTTATATATAATAATGGAGATGACTTTCGACGTGCTTTTCTATGGGTGCCGCCCCAATGTATTCAGCTAAAAGGGATTATTATTGCCGGGCATAATTCACTGGAGGAAGGTATAATTGAAGACTCATTGTTCCGCTCAGAAATGGAACAGCTGAATTTTGGTATAATTTGGGTAACCCCAGGGCTTTGTCCTGCAGGGGTTTTTAATGTCAATTCTGGCGCTCAGAAAATATTTGATGAAGCAGTAAACAATCTTGCCGATATTTCTGGCTATAACGAAATACGTTTTGCTCCGGTCGTGTATATCAGCCATTCCGCACAAGCTTCTCAGCCATGGAATTTTGGGGCATGGAATTCTCAACGTACACTTGCAATGATTTCGTTTCATGGTGACTCACCGCGTTCTACCTATCTTTGTTGTAATCATTTTAATCCTGATTGGGGCAACAGGAATATTGATGGCATTCCTGGATTGCTCTGCATAGGTTCAGGTGAATGGCAGGAATTTCGTGTTGAAGGGGCTTTTAAATTTATGAAACAATACCCCGGCAGTGTAATTTCCCTTTTGTGCAATGCCGGTAGGGGACACAACGACTTTAGCCAGGAAGATATAAGATATTTGGTTAAGTTTATTAAAAAAACAGTCATGGCACGTATGCCCGATAAATGGGACGGTAAGTCGTTTATGCCGCTAAAAAAGATAAGAAGAGAAGAAAGTTGGTTGGCAGACAGGTGGCACAAAAATGCACCGCCTTCAGTAGGGTGTAATACCTATTACGGTTACGCGGGCAACAAAGACTCGGCATTTTGGTACATCGACGAAGAGATGGCAAGATGGACTGAGAGCATTTACACCAGGGAAAGGGATAAGAAGCAACAATACCTGGCTTTGGTTCAAAACAGGCGGATACTGAAGCCTGGTGAAAAATTGACTTTCTTAACCGATGGCAAAAATATTGATATTCATGCAAAGGTTGTTTTTACCGATTCCACATATACTCATTTGTCAAAGGAGCATTCTATAGAACCAATAATGATAAAACGATATTGTGGACCTATTAATATTGTGAATGATACCACTTTTCGTTTAAATTTTTACCGCCCCGGAGTTCATCATTCCCGTGTTGGCACAGTCGGGTTGTTTGCTTTTTCAGAATCAGATTTTATTTATGGGCATGTAGTCCGGGACATGTCATTCAAAATAAAAGCTTCGCTGACGGAAGGGATAGAGCAGGAGATAACATTTCCTGAAATAGATGATGTTGATCTCGGAACTAAATATATTCAGTTAAAGGCAAAATCATCTTCAGGACTTCCGGTAAATTATTATGTGCAATCAGGTCCGGCTTATGTACTGGACGATCGGGTTTTTTTTACTGATATTCCCCCAAAGGCAAAATTTCCCATAAAAGTTACGGTTGTTGCGTGGCAGTATGGGAGCATGTCCGAGCCAAAAGTTCAAACGGCAAAAGCGGTATCCAGGCATTTTTGCATTAACGGTATATAATCCAATTAATAAAACCTTTAAAAAAATATGAGAAAGTTTATTCTAAGTACAATCTTTTTATTTTCGTATGCATACATTTTTTCTCAAACCTATCCTATTCAGAAAATTGATCTGCGCAACGTACACTTAACCGATAGTTTCTGGCTACCAAAAATACGTCAGATCCAACGTGTTACAATTCCTGTGGCGTTTGACAGATGCGAAAAAGAGGGACGTTTCGAGAATTTCATTGTGGCCGAACGTGTGATGAAGGGAGACTCCGGGGTGGTACGTGGTAAAATGCCCTTCGACGATACCGATCTCTATAAAATCATTGAAGGGGCATCGCTTTCGCTTATAAGTGCACCCGATGCCCAACTTGAAGCGCAGCTTGACAGTTACATTGCAATAATCGCACGCGGACAGGAGTCTGACGGCTATCTGACGACCTGGCGAACCATCAATCCCTCCGATCCTCCCGCAAAATGGGTCGGAAAATGCGAGAAACGTTGGGATAATCTTGCGATGAGCCACGAACTATACAATGCAGGGCATCTCTATGAGGCTGCAGCAGCACATTATTACGCTACCGGAAAACGTAATTTCCTCGATATCGCGATAAAGAATGCTGATTTGATTGTTGAAGTGTTTGGTGCTGAGGACAATTACGAGGTACCTGGACATGAAATCATCGAAACCGGATTGATAAAGCTATACAGGATTACCGGTAACAAATCTTATTTTACGTTGGCCAGGAAATTCATTGACTTGCGGGGGACCGATCTGCATCGCAAACCGCGTGGTGCGTACTGGCAAGACGACAAACCAATTGTGCTGCAGGATGAGGTGGTAGGCCACGCCGTGAGGGCTCTCTATTTTTATGCAGGTGTGACCGACGTGGCAACCATCACAGGTGATACCACATATTCAAACACCGTTGAACGCCTTTGGAACAATATGGTTGATCGTAAGCTCTATGTAACGGGAGGATTGGGTGCACG
>JAQWCZ010000057.1 GCA_028705705.1 Paludibacter sp. | reverse complement strand
TTCATTACTATCTATTGATCAACAGTTTCTTAACATAAACCACCTTCCCATCCTTTATTCTCAACAAATAATTTCCAGCACTCAGTTCACCTGTCAAATTCACATGAATGTTTTCCTGGAGAAACCTGTTGCAGATATATATTCTTCATCAATCTTCCTGTAAGATCACAAACATCTACACACAGATTCGTTGCTGACTCAATATTGATTTCTAGGGTAAAATAATCTTTGGCCGGGAGAGGGAATATCTTTATTTCAGGCTCATTTCCCGCTATTGGAATCAGCGCATTTGGCAATTCAGTAATTTCATTTTTTACAAAAGTGGTTTTGTTGTTGACAAAAGTTTTTGTTTGACTCACAGTTCCTGCAAACTTATTCCAACTGGTATTTGAAACATTCTTTTTAATAACAGCAGAGATTGAATCCAACACATTATTGATCATTGATTCTGACAGATAAGTATCTAATGCCTTTTTATATTCCTCTACATAATAATTTCTGAAGAACGGCACTTTCATCATTCTCCATACCAACGGACGTTCTTTTGTTTCGCTTGCAGCTCCCGGTTGATAGGGTTCATATTCATCCATGTAATGAAAAATACTACAATATTGCCCCATCATATTCATCCATATGTCCGTTCCAACGGTTATCGGATCAAAAGTGGCATCCAGATCCCATGGGATAAAATTCCATTTTCCATCGGCTGGATTATTGTACAACAACTATTTTTTGGACGTTGCGGATATCCATCCCAGTTTGAAATAAAGTTACTTACAACTAAATATCGGATAAAATTCTCCCAGGCAAAATTATTTTTCAGGGTGGCTTCGAAGCTCTCATCCGGAGTAAAATTTATCATTTCGGTAAATTCCCGGATAGAACTGTAATCCGTCTCTTTATCCCCATCGTTATTGGTTTTTTTATCATAATGATAGAAATAATCAGCATCATTGGGTCCCAGATAACTAAAATCGGCCCAATAACGATTATTGGGGTCAGCAGGGGTATCGTAAGCCGATTTATATAAATCCCCATTTTTATTGCCAAAAGCCTCCAGCAGGAAGTTTTTATTATCTACGTCTTCAATCTGAAAATACAAACCATGTGAAACCCCGTTGACTGACAACAACACGAAACGACTCTGCGCCAAGGGAACTTTTGCCTGATTCATCAGATAATCAGCCATAAACTCCCGAACATGAACCTGGTAATTAAAATTCAATTCACGTCTGTTCATATACTGTTGATCCTTGGGTGTTTTCACCTTCCAGTTTCTGCGCTTAATAGAGCCGCTAAATTCATTAATAAGGCTTAATAAGGCATAGGCTCCTCTGTAGTTTAGTTCTACAGGGTCGATCACCTGTTGCACAGGGACCAACCCTGTGTCGCCTTTAAATATCCCATGCACATCCTCGGCTGTAAATGGGTTCGCTTCAAGCACATTAAAACTATCCTGGGCAATTACAATATTTACCTTTGGTAAAACCTGAGAATGGCAGAAAAAAGGTAGTAATAAGAAAAATAAATAATACGGATGAGATTTTTTCATTCTAATGATTTTAAAATAATTATGCAATAACTCCTATATTGTTGTATATAAATAATTCCATCTGAGACATAAATCACCAAATCCGGACAAAACAAATTATATTTTCCTGATTCTCCCGACCCAACCGCCACCTGGAGCCATCTTAATGCTGAGTGACGATGTTTTGGTGACTTCTAAAATCTCATGTTTATAATCGCCGGCATACCTATCAGCATTCAAGCCGTCTTTATAAATTTCAATTATATATATCCCCTCATCCAGGAATGAACAGTCAACCGTGAATTCCCTTGCCGTCCAGTCGGTCATTGCCCCAAGATAATAATCACCACTAGCAGCCTGTCGAAGGAGAATTACATAATCGCCAAGCCTGGCATCAATCACCTTTGTCTCATCCCATACGGTAGGGATATCTACACAAAACTGCGTGAATTCCGGTTCTTTCAGATAATCTGACGGGTTGCCTCCCATCTTGGCATAAGGACTTTCATACACCAAAAACATAGCCATCTGGTGTATTCTGGTACCCAAACTATTCGGTTTATTACTCATCGGTTTGAAGTTCTCAGCAGTTTCGTTTTTCATATTTCCCGGTTCGTAGTCAAGAGGTCCGGCCAACCCACGGATAAAAGGAATACACAATTCATGTTCAGGTGAAAGTTTATCCCCGAATTTATAGTATTCCTGCACCATTGCACCTTCCATTGTTAATACATTCGGAAATCTCCGGTTCAACCCGGCAGGTTTCGGGCATCCGTGAAAATCAACAAACAGTTGTCTTTTAGCCGTTTCCTCAGCTACTTTTTCGAAGAAAGAAATCATTTTCTGATCATCCCGATCAATAAAATCGACCATAATTCCTTTAACACCCCATGCCTTAAACCTGTCCAGCGCTTTGTCCATTTGCTGGTTTAATGCATAAGCTGAGGTCCACAACACCAATCCGACACCTTTTTCTTTTGCATAAGAGGTCAGATATTCCATATCCATTTCAGGGTTCATATCATACAGATCAGTCCACGATGACCAGCCGGCATCAAACAAGACATATTCAAGATTAAATTTTGCAGCAAAGTCGATATAGTATTTATAAGTGTCGGTATTACAACCCGATTTGAAATCAACTCCGTAGATATTATTATCAAACAACCATTCAGAAGTACTTTTGCCCGGTTTGAGCCAGGAGAGGTCATCAAGCTGCGTTTCTCCTCCCAAGCGGTAAAGCATATCACTTTCAATCAAATCGCCATCTTTCGGTGCTATAGTCAATGTTCTCCAGGGAAAATATCTGGATCCCTTTGTCTGAGCAATATAATCAGCTCTTTGAACCACCACATTATAAATATTAACCGATTTCTCCTGAGAGGGGTACGGGGCAAACTTAGCTTTCAGTGAATTTGTTCCATCATTGGTGCCCGTGATAAACATGCCCGGATAATCAACCAAATCAGTCTCAGTAATAGCAACTTTCACATTTTTAAGGCAAACAACTACCGGCGCATAAGCCATCATATCTACTGCTAAATCACCAATACATATGACTTTATACAGTTCCTCAAAACTTGAATGAAAGCAATCCTGACCGGGTTTGGCATCGCAATTCACCTGAGCAAAATAAATGGTATCATTTGATGGAAGTTGAAAAACCGATTCCTCGCCGTAGACTTTAATGTCATGAGCAAATGATGTTTTAAACCGATAGGCAACTCCATCATTATAAGCTCTGAAAATGATACCATAGTTTCCTTGGAATTCGAGTTCCAATTCATTGAACACATCATCAATCTCTTTCCTCTTTTCCCTGATTTGAGGATAAATCTTATTGTTGACAGACCGTTTCTTTGTGTTTCTCAGCCTGGGCTTGATTCCGGGATTCAACCCATCCTGCAAATTCATCGAGATAGAAGAAGGCATGAGGATTTGCTCCTCTCCGTAAAATACCGAATAAGTAATTTTATCCGCGATGCGGACTTCAATCTGGACTTTAGAATCCGGTGATGTTAATTTGAAATTCTTATTCCTTTCCGGATTTATCCCCAAAAAAGAACTGGTATAAGCAAGTAGCAACAAAAGAACTGGTATCCTCATTTTCATAAATTTACTTTGTTATTGCCACTCCTACATAGGAATCAGCAGTTCCATAATACAAAAACCATTTTTCTTTAAAATAAACCAACCCTTCAGCAAAGGTAGTCCCGGCCTGATATTGTCCGGTTAATTCATGCGGCAGACTTGATTTCAGGATACAAGTATCTGTCCGATTGATAATTTTCTCCGGATCATTAAGGTCAAATAATACCCAGCCTACGGAATAGGTTCCTTCTGGCAACTTTGGGTCTGCCCTTTTATCTGTGGCATTCTTTCCGTTGTATAGCAGCAGAATACCCTTATCGACCATAAGTGCCGGAGGTCCGCATTCCGTTAAATTACTATCAAAGAAGCCTGCACGAGGAGATAATAGCTCTTTTAAATTTCCATTCTCATCCAGTAAAGGATACCAATCTATCAAATTCTCAGACCACGCGAGGTTCACAAATTTTTCACCCCAATACATCCAGTATTTACCATTTATTGTTGCCACAACAGGCCTGTCATTCTTCATTTTTGTAACAATGGAAGCTGACTTGGAGGCTATATTTAAGAATTTACCATCATAAGCTTTTGTAAAAGCCGGGCCTTTTTTCTCCCATACATGCAGGTTACGGGAGAATGCGATTGACAACCGGGGAACTTCGTAATTCCAACTGGTATATGTCATCACATAGGTGCTCTCATCCACTTCAACGACACGGGGATCTTCGCATCCTCCGGGATAATCATATTTCCTGAATTCGTCATTATCAGGATATAATACGGGCGTATCAAAATGTGTAAAATGAATTCCATCCTCACTTTCAGCCAAGCCTATTCTGGAGGTTCTGCCACCAATGATGGCGACCGGATTATCTTCACAACGGGTAAAAAGATAAACTTTTCCGTTTTTTACAATGGCACCCGGATTAAACACATCTGCTTTCTGCCATCTTACTGTATCTCTTTTCACCGGATCAAAAAACTTCTTAGTAGAATCAGCAGCAATGATCGGGTTTTCTTCAGGTTTACTGAACGACCATTGCTCCCAGTTAATCTGACTATTATTTTTTACAGCATAATGACATGCAGCTAACTGCAAAATGATTGTGAAAATGACAAGATATTGAATTGATTTCATGCTTAACGGAATTTATAATTTGGTTTTGGTCCCATCTCAAAAACTAATTTACATCCGGATATAAGATCCTGATAGCTAATGAAAGGTGTACTAATTGATTTACCATCTAATGTCACACTCTGAACATATTTATTCTCTTCGGAGAGATTGCCGGCTATAATTTCAAGTTTTCCGGGTTTTCCATTAATATTATGCCTCAGTACCATTTTTGGAAACTGCGGAGCTCCAATGGAATATATACCTGAAGCAGGTACTACCGGATAAAAACCCATTACCCCGAAAATATACCAGGCCGACATCTGTCCACAGTCGTCATTCCCATTAATACCGATTGGCTGATTTCTAAAGTTCTCAACCGAAGTGTGTTTTCTGATTAACTGTTGTGTTTTCCAGGGTTCACCACAATAATTGAACAAGTAGGCATAATGGTGACCGGGTTCATTATCGTGCCGGTAGTGGTTCCCTTCGAAGTTTTCTGTCAGTTTCTTTGCAAAACTATTCTGTCCACCCATCAGTTCAATCATTCCCTTCGGGTCGTGCATGGCTCCGAACAAGTAAGTCCACTTACTTCCCTCGGTAAACCCGGCCGTCGAATCAGCATACCACGCACCATTATATAATCTGGGAGAGAAAAAGCCGGTTTCAGGATTATACAAATTCTTATAATTATTACTATAGTTGATTAGTTTCGCATAATCTTCCGTTCTACCTGTTGCTTTGGCTATTTGAGCAACACAATAGTCATCAACACCAAACTCGATGGTGCGCGAAACTGATTCGCTGGTCTTATCTGCCGGAATGTAACCCAGAGCATGGTAATAAGACAACCCAGCCCGTGCCTCATAAGATGTCCACGGATCACGATCACCCCACTTTTTCAATGCATCTCCCATGGGAGCAAAGGTTGCATTTTTCAGTATAGCTTCGTACGCCAGGTTGATGTCATAATCCCTGAATCCGTTTACATAAGCATCAGCAATAACAGCATCGGCATGGGTTCCAATCATGATATTGGTATATGTGGGATTCGGCCATTTGGGCAACCATCCTCCCTCTTTGTACATCTGCAGTAAAGACTGTACCATCGGACTGACCCGTTCAGGCTGTATCAGTTGCAGCAAGGGATGCAAAGCCCTGAAGGTATCCCACAATGAAAAATCATTATATGAAACTCCCTCATGAATCTGATCATCAAATGCACTGTAATAGCGTCCATACTCTGAGAACTCACGGGGGAATAACATGGTATGGAACATCGCGGTATAGAAAATACTTTTTTGATCTTCTGTACACCCACTTACTTTTAACCGACTGAGGTTTTCCTGCCATACATCACTTGTTTTCCGCGTCAGTTTATTGAAATTCCAATCAGGGATTTCTACAGATAAGTTTTGCAAAGCCTGTTCTAAGCTAATAAAAGAGGTCGCAACCTTAACATTAACAACCTCATCCTTTTGGGTTTCAAAACTAATGTAGGCACCCATTCTGGTTCCATACCCCTCGGTGTTCAACGGTTTAATTTCAGCCATTTCATTCCCGTCCCATGTTCCGAAATCATCAAAAGGCTTATCAAACTGAATGACAAAATACCCTTTAAAATTAGGGAGATCAGGGCCAAGATGCGAGGACATACGGTCAGGATTATAGCCCGTAATCAACCCTCTTTCCTTGTCAATCTTCACATAACCCTGCAAAGGATTGTTTGTTGGCTGATTTTTATCAACATTCGCTTCAGGTTTAGATTTAAGATTCATCCCCTGTATGATTATGTGTGATTCTTTTGATTGAGGAAAAGTAAACCGGAACATTCCGCATCGCGAGGCTGCCGCAATCTCACCTTTGATTTGATTCGCGCCGGGGTTCAAGTCCACAGCATAATAATATGGTTTTGAGACCTCATGATCATGAGAGAAAACTGCTGCGCGTTCCTCCGGTAATACTTTCAATTGCCCAACCTGCGGCATCAACGACACATAACCATAATCTCCCATCCAAACAGTAGGCTGATGTGTGGCAGCAAAGCCAATTATCGTCGTATCTTCATACACATAAATCATCCGGCTGATTTTGTTTTCACAAGTCTGGGCTACAAAATTTGTCATGGCAAAGGGAGTACCCACGCATGGCATGGTCCCTCCTCCTTCCAAACCTGGTTTAAATCCGGCAAATGCCGTTCCAATCAGCGGATTCACATAATCGACTTCTGACTTGATATTTGCTGCTTTCTGAGCATAACTTTCAGAAATAAAAAACATAGAAATAAAAAACAAGAAAACAGCAAAATTTTGAAACTGTACTTTAGTCACCATAATTATTTTTTCAGCAAACAAATGTTAGATACAATACACATTCCCAACCAGCTACATAAGATTATTTCGTTATGTTTAAAACATATGAAAAGGTTGCAGGCGCTGCATATACAAGGAACTTTTCTTGTGGTTTCGGACCGCAACCTGCTGATCCAACTCCCAAAGTTTTATGACTGATACATAAAACAGTTGCTATACTTTGAGGAAGATCTACTTTATATTCACAATCGGTTAACTCCTCATCTGTAAATGGGAGAGCGGTAATCTGCATTAAATTTTTATCACTTTTTACCTGAATCCCCATTCCACATTTTTTATGGATTAACGCCCATCTTACCTCTTCGTGATTTCCACAATCCATTGGTTTTTCATAACCGGTGAGCTGTTGTAAAACGGAACTTCTGTAAAGTCCCACATCAGCAGCTCTTTTACGGTCGCTGTAGTTTTCCATCGGACCTCTTCCGAAATAGGTCACCTGATCCAGGATTTTATTCAGCAAAAAACGGACACCCATCCTGCCTATTACTAAGCCCGGATTATTTGAACTCACCTGATTCCATGCCTGAATCTTTCCATCAGCGATTATCGTATAGATAGCATCATGCGTAATTTCAAAATCGTTTTTGCCTGTTCCTTTTTGCCGTACAGAAATTTTGACGGCACTTTTGTCGAACTGATTCGCTGAAACATCTATGACATCCCATTTTAATTCGTTCAAGCCATATTTCATCCAACCATCGTATGCCCACATATCGTCGTTTTTGTGTGGTGCACGCCAGAGATGCAAACGGGGACTACCCTGTCCTGTCAACAAATCCTCAGTTCCACTTTTGATACGACTGAATGTGCCCTGTGTTTTATCAAATACAAGGATGAAGTCCTTTCCTGTAAC
This sequence comes from Paludibacter sp., assembly GCA_028705705.1. GTDB lineage: Bacteria > Bacteroidota > Bacteroidia > Bacteroidales > Paludibacteraceae > Paludibacter. The sequence continues at coordinate 1,752 of JAQWCZ010000057.1, read as the reverse complement.
AACGAATTCCTTTTCATTGGTAATCAGTTTAAGTTCCTTTTGAGATTTTGAGTTTGTGAATTCATTGTTTTCAACAGGAATCTTAAACTGTTGAGAGGCCATTTCCATTCCTTTTTTCGCCCAACTTTTATCACAGTTCAGCAAAAATGAAATACGAAGAAAATACTCAGCTCCTGCTTTAGGTTTTTTAATTGTATATGGAACCTTTATTGTTCTGACAGTTCCGGGATTCATATCAGGAAGAGATAACTTACCTGATGCTATGACTTTCCCGTTTTCTGACAAGCTCCAAACAGGAGTAAAATCATTAAGACTGATAAACTGATAGCGGTTTCTGATAGCAAAGGTTCCATTCTCTATATTTTCAGCAGTAATATCTACCCACTGGTAAACCTTCTTCATTTCATAATATTGCGGCTTGAGGGTACGATCTGAAAAAACAGTGCCTTTATGAATAAAATAATTATCGTTTGGATATTCTCCAAATCCGCCACCATACGCCAGAATCGGACGTTTCGGATCTCTTCTGTTCCACAAACCCTGATCCTGAAATTCCCAAATTGCCCCACCTAATATTGCCGGGTATTGATCAAACAAATCGTTATATTCTCCGACTGAACCCATGGAATTAAACATGGCATGAGCATATTCGCACAGATAATATGGTTTCTTAAACCGACTGCTATCCGAGCCGATGATGGCAACATCTTCAAAGCTGGGATACATCTGAGAATGAATATCGGCCGGATTATCCTGATTAACACCAAAGCACTGATAATGAACAAAACGGGTCGGATCAATTTCTTTAACTGCTTGTTGAGCAGCAATAAAATTGGAACCTATACCTCCATTTTCATTTCCAAGTGACCAGATAATAACCGAAGGGTGATTTTTAAAATTTTCGGTATTGGCTATATTTCGATCAATGATGGCGTCTTTTATTTTCGGTTCCTCATCAAAACGATTCATGTACCCGTGACATTCCACATTCGCTTCAGCAACCAACCAAAGGCCATATTCGTCGCACAACTCATACCAGCGCGGATCATCTGAGTAATGACAAGTTCTGACATGATTGCAGTTTCCCTGCTTAATCAGCTTGATATCCTGTATCATTTGAGCTTCCGTAATGGCATGTCCTACTTCCGGCCAGTGTTCGTGACGATTCACTCCTTTTAATTTGATCGGTGTTCCGTTGACAAGGAAAGAGCGCCCTTTAATTTCAATTTTACGAAAACCTGTTTTTGATGAAAGGATTTCGGTCGGCTCCGATTCATCATGCAGGGTAATAACCGTAGTATAAAGTTTTGGCGTTTCTGCAGTCCATTTCAATGGATTGTCCACGCTGAATTTCAACGTAACAACCTTCTCAGTTCCGGGAGCCAATGAAGGGACCGATACTTCTGCAACTGCACCGTTAACTGTTTTGGTTCCATCATAAAGTGTCGCCACTAATTTATGTCCGGCACTATTTGATGAACCATAGTTTTTCACTTTGGCTGTTATATCAACAATGGCATTTTTATACTGATCATCAAAATCTGTTTTAATAAAATAATCCCTGACATGAACATTGGGAGCACTCCAGAGGGTTACATTTCTGAAGATGCCACTCAACCGCCACATATCCTGATCTTCGAGATAACTTCCGGCACAAAACCGGTAAACTTCAACAGCTACAATGTTCTTACCGGGCTTTACATGTTTTGTAATATCAAACTCGGCGGCATTGCGGCTGTTGACACTGTACCC
>JAQWCZ010000056.1 GCA_028705705.1 Paludibacter sp. | reverse complement strand
CATGGAATTGATAGTCAGTCGATACTGATAACGACAAGCAAAGAGTTGATTGAAAAAGTAATGGAAGAAATCGACATACAGTTAGAAGAACTTCCACGTAAGGAGTTTGCTAAGAAAGCATTGGAAAACAGCAAAATCATACTTGTTAAAACGATGGAAGATGCCGTTGAAATGACCAACGAGTATGCTCCTGAACATTTAATTATTGCCACCAGGTATTTTAAAGGTGTCGCGGAAAATATTGTTAACGCCGGTTCGGTATTTCTGGGAAATTACACTCCTGAAAGTGCAGGCGATTATGCATCAGGTACCAATCACACACTTCCAACTAATGGGTATGCCAAAGCATATAGTGGTGTAAATCTGGATAGTTTCCTGCGTAAAGTCACCTTCCAGGAAATTACGAAGGAAGGCCTGACCAACCTAAGCAATGCCATAATCCTGATGGCTGAGAACGAGGAATTACAAGCACATAGCAACGCTGTCAAAATCAGACTGTTCGAAAAATAGTGGTTAGTTACTGTAGACAGTAGACCGTAGACCGTAGACAATAAAAAAATGGATATCAAAAATTTATTAAGAAAAAACATTGCAAATTTGCAACCTTATTCCTGTGCGCGAGATGAATTCAAGGGTGAGGCATCGGTGTATCTGGATGCCAACGAAAATCCTTATAATGCTCCCTATAACCGCTATCCGGATCCTTTACAGTGGAAAGTGAAGGAAGCTATCTCGGAAATCAAACATGTTCCGACGGTCAATATCTTCTTAGGTAATGGTAGCGACGAACCGATTGACCTGCTTTACAGGGCATTTTGTGAACCACGTATCGACAATGTGGTGGCCATCGAGCCAACTTATGGCATGTATAAAGTCTGTGCTAATATCAATGACATCGAATACCGCAAGGTGTTGTTAAACAACAATTTCGATTTTTCTGCTGAAGAAATGTTGCAGGTTGCCGATGATAACACGAAACTGATGTGGTTATGTTCACCCAACAATCCGACCGGCAACAGCATGAATCAACATGAAATTCTTAAATTGGTTCAAAATTTCAAGGGAATCGTTGTCCTCGATGAAGCCTACATTGACTTTTCATCCCAACCCAGCTTTGCAAAAAGAATTCACGAGTTTGATAATTTAGTGATTCTGCAAACTTTCTCAAAAGCCTGGGGAAGTGCCGCGATACGACTTGGTATGGCTTTCGCTTCTGTTGAGATAGTACAAGCACTGAATAAAATCAAATACCCATACAATATCAACATCCTGACACAAAAACAGGCATTGAAAGCCCTCCAGGAAAAAGAGCAGGTCAGCAACTGGGTAAAAATACTGACATCTGAAAGGAGCTGGCTGATTGAAGAACTAAAAAAACTAGACCTTATTTGTCACATTTACCCTACTGATGCTAATTTTGTCCTGGTGAAAGTTGATGATGCCAATTCAGTATATCAATATCTGGTGAATAAGAGTATTGTTGTAAGAAACCGCAACACGGTATCGTTATGTTTGGGTTGCATCCGGATCACGGTTGGTACAAGAGAAGAAAATGAGGTGTTGATTGAGAATCTGAAAGGTTATTGAATTTTATAACCATATAAGGAATATAAGTATTTCAGTTTTACCAAAAAGATATTGGTTGAAATTTAAGAGACGCGCTGTTTGAGCCTTGAAAAGGCGAGTTTGCGGATTTTAAATTTCAACCAATATCTTTTTGGTATAAATCAAATTTCTTACAAACTCAGTTTCAAACCTGCGTAAAACGAGCGAGGCAATGATGGACCATACATATATCCGGCATCACGGGTTTCACCTGTATCAAAATCTTGCTGAAAACGATTAAAGATATTCTGAATACCGCCATTTAACTGCAATTTAGTATTTTTACCCAATTTGAAATCATAGGATAATTTTAATCCCAGATCGAAGAAATCAGGTGTCAAAACTTCTTCATCATCCGTTATTTGAACACCATAATGCTGCACGAGCATACTTCCGGTGTAAATGCCAGATAATGCAACCGTCATTTGCTTTACAGGATTATAGGAAGCAGTCAGATATCCATAATGATTTGGTGAACGGAACATCTCACGTCGAGGTGCTATATTCGGATTTTTACTCCAGCTTTCTGTTTCTTTGTACAAACTCTGTTGGATGGTAAATCCGGCCTGAAGATTTGTTTTTGGAGATGGGATCACTTTCCCCTCGATGTTAATACCTTTAACCACAGCTCCAGAACCATTCTTACGCATTAACAAAGTTTGACCAGTTGCATCCAGACCCGCTTCTTCCAGATAAAAAACATCATCAATGTCTGTATAAAAACCTTCAATCAACAAGTTCGTTTGCACTTTGCCAATTTGATTATAGAAATCAGCCGAAACACTGTAACTCCTGGAATGTTCGGGTTTCAAATCCGGGTCAAGTACGATAATCTGCACTACACCTCCCACGGCCGTTAGGTGCAAGTCTTCATCGAAAGCCTGGGGCGCACGAAAACCTTCCGCATAACTGGCACGGAAATTCACCCATTCCGTTGGATTATAACGCAAATTTACCCTTGGACTGAAAATTGGGTTTTCAATCAGCTTGTGCTTATCATAACGCATTCCCATCAGCAAACTCAACGCTTTATTCTTCCATTCATTCTGAAGAAAAAGACTTTTAATGTCCATTTCCTGATCAATTTGGCGTTCATAAGCTAATTGCTGATCCGTCAACATATTGTAATTATACTCTGCACCTGCTGTTAAATCTGCAGGCATAAAAAATAACTTTTCAAAAGAAAAAGCGTATTGTGCCCCAGCTACAAACGATAAATCATTTGTCAAACCGTAGGCATTCGGATCTTGTCCGGTACCATAATAACTGTCCCTATTGATTTTTTGTGCTGATGTAAACACATTCAAACGGTGTTTGTAATCGGGTGTAAAGAAATCCCATTTAACCCCTCCGGAATTGATATTATGATCGGTTTGTTCCGTAATATCAGCCTGATGAGCCGGTAAATGCAAGTTGTTACCTCCCCTGCGGAATTCGCTCAGGTTGTGATACTCCGCGGTAAGTTTACTCTGATCCCCGGTTTTAAAATAAGACCGAAAGCCTATGTTTCGGGCAGTAATCAATCCGATTTCCGTAAAACCATCGCCGTTTGCATCCCAACTTTCTCGCTGACGGGAAGAACCATAAATACTCACACCCGAACGATAATCATCGGAAACCAATACAGCATTAACAGATGTATTGATATCTGCCGAGGTTCCGCCAATAAACATTGTTGAATTACTAACCGATAACGTGTTATTCAGGGGTTCTTTGGTGATGATGTTGATGGTTCCCGCGATAGCATTGGATCCAAACAAGGCGGACCCACCACCACGTACGACTTCCACACGGTCAATCATGTTAGTTGGTATTTGTTCGATACCATACACGCCTGCCAACGCACTGAAAATAGGACGACTATCAATTAATATCTGAGAATATGGCCCTTCAAGTCCATTGATTCTGACTTGCTGGAAACCACAATTCTGACAGTTATTTTCAACACGGAGTCCCGGTTGGAAGTTCAGTCCCTGTGCCAGACATACTGAGTTGGTGTTCTCGAACAACTTAGGTGTTACCACATTCACAATACTGGGAGCTTCTCTTCTTCTGGTTTCATTTCGATTTGCTGAAACTACAATATTATCGAGCATCACGGCATCTTCTTCTATCTCAAAATTCAACTCGATGGATTTCCCGCTTTCTAATTTAACTTTGCTTTCTATCGTTTTATAACCGACTCCTGATGCGACAACCGTGAGTTCATCAGCCGGTAGATTCCGTAGATAAAAATGTCCGGTAGCATCAGTTGCAGTACCTATGGTAGTTCCTTTTATCCTGATCGTGATAAATCCAACGTGTTCTTCAGTATGTTTATCAATTGTATGACCAAAAATATTAGCATCAGTTTTCCTGACACGGACAGTTACATTTTCTAAAGTTTCTTCTGGTATATACTGCGTTTGTGCATACATCATCACAGAAAATAATAACAATGAAATAAATGCTTTAAGCTTCATTTTTATAAAGTTTATCTGAATTAATACATTAAAATTTCTTTCCGAAATATTCATTCCGGACAAACAGGACACAAAACTGTGTCTTCGTACAAATGTAAAATCAGATACGGGGAGGAGGACGGGAAAAACAGGAAGTCAGAAAAGCGACTGTTCTGAAATGCTGATTACGGGTGGCTGTTAACGTTGTATTCAATTCAAAAACAGCCAGCATTGACATACCCAATACAATCAACCCAAACACAAAACCCGACAATTTATCTATCAACTGAAAAGATGCCGCATTATGTTGGTGTTTGGTTTCTGAAGAAAAAGGGTGAGAGTGAACAATCAGACGATTGTTTTCATCGATATGGACGTGTTTGAAGAAATTAGTGGATGCAAAATAAAAGACAAATAATATTGTCAGCAGATACCCCGTAATATGCCTTTTATTGTTTTGCATTTCGCAAAAAAAAATTGATGATTAAGATGATTTTGCCTGTAACTATCACAAGCTGAAAACCGACACAAAGATAATGGAAAAAGAGTGCTTCAACAAACGAAAAGTATCCCTATTTTTAGGTATTTTTCAGTATTGAAAAAAACAAAATTATTTCAATCCCCTCAGAAATGCCCCCACAGCCATACGTTTTTTCCCGGGAGTCTGGATTTCTGTTAGCGTGATAAAACCATCTTTCAAGGCGATTTTCAAAAACTTCTTTCCATCGGTATGGATCGAGCCGGATCCAAAACTGTGATCAGCAAATTCTTTTTCAGTTTTATAGACTTTGCATACCATTGACTCAGTTTGACCAGGAAGCTGGATTTCAGTCCACGCAGCAGGATAGGGTGACAAACCTCTAACCTGATTGTGTACCTCTTCGACAGACTTAGAGAAATCAATCCGGCAATTCTCTTTAAACAACTTCGGCGCAGACTTCAGCTCAATATCGCCGATTAAGAAAACTGATTGATCAATGGCATCTGCTTTGCCTTCTGCAATCAAATCAACTGTCTTTTTTACCATTTGCGCACCCAACACCATCAGTTTGTCATGCAATGTTCCGGCATCATCTTCATCGGTAATATTAATCCTTTCTTGCAAGATAATTTTGCCAGTATCAATTTCGTGGGTCAGAAAAAAAGTGGTTGCACCGGTTTCTTTTTCCCCGTTGATAATCGCCCAGTTGATGGGAGCAGCACCCCTGTATTGAGGCAACAAAGAAGCATGAAGATTAAAAGTCCCGAGTGACGGCATATTCCACACCACTTCAGGTAACATGCGGAAAGCCACTACAACCTGCAAGTCAGCCTGTAATGCCTGAAGATCTTGAAGAAAACCCTCATCCTCCAGTTTTTCCGGTTGCAACAAAGTCAGATTTTTTTCAAGCGCATACTGTTTCACAGCCGAGAACTGAATTTTATGTCCGCGACCGGCAGGTTTATCCGACATGGTCACCACACCCACCACCTGATAGTTATTTTCCACCAATATTTTGAGACTTTCAACCGCAAAATCAGGAGTACCCATGAATACAATACGCATCTTATCTGAAATTTGAGATTTTTATTTCCAACTAATGTATTTTGCCTTGCTGCCCATCCTTCCGAATGTCATGATATGGGCATTAATAACCGGCAGTATAATATCAAACAGCAACAGTGTCAGTACATATTTTCTGCCTCCGAAATACAATGAGGTTTTGTTGATGATTGCCATCTGCAAAATAAACCGGGATATAAACAATAAAGCTGATACACCCAATAGTAACCAGTTTGTCGACAACACTGATAATATAACCAACCCAATAAAAGAAAGATAAAACAGACCACGCGTTAGTGGCTCTATCACCAATGAAAATTTACTTTTTTCACGGTAATAAGTTGAAACCGACAAATGTCTTTCTTTCTGAAAATACCAGGTACGAAAACGCTTCTTCGGGTTCGACCAGGTTATGCTTTCAACTGACGTTTCAATGCGGGTATTATCCTTTGTAGCAGCATGATTCACCATCAGATCATCATCACCTGAACGCAAATGAAGCGTAGAAGCAAAACCATTCTGGCGGAAGAAAACATCTTTTTTATAAGCCATATTGCGTCCCACACCCATGTAAGGATTTCCGGCTTTCGCAAATCCCAGGTATTGGAGTGCATTGAATAGTGTATCGTAAGTTATCAGCCTGTTGATAAACCCTTTTTCTTGTAAATAGGCTCCATATCCAAGCACAAATTCGGTTTTGGGCGTAAAATTCCGTGCTATCGATGCAATCCAGTTTTTACTTTCAGGCAGACAATCAGCGTCGGTGAACAACAACCAATCATTTTTCGCGGCTTTGATACCGAGGGTTAGCGCGAGTTTTTTAGTGCTCAAATTTTTTGCTCCATCCGGAACGAAAGTAGAACGCAGATGCGGATAAACCTTTTTTAAATCACGCAACATGATTTCAGTCATCTCATCCTCACCATCATTTACAACGATAACCTCATAGTCCGGGTAATTTTGCGATAACACTTCCGGCAAAAACCTTTTCAGGTTTTCCAATTCATTTTTAGCACAGATGATTACCGACACCGGCAATTGATCCGTTTGAAAATCCAGTTTACCTTCTTTATCTCTTTTGTTGTTTCGAATGACAATACGGGTATGTCTCAGATAATAATACACCTGATAAACAAAAGTCAACAACAAAACACCCAAAATGATTAATTCAGCAAATGAAAAATCAAAACCCAATAAATAAAACATATGTCAATTATTATCCGTTTTCAGACCCAAATTAGAGGAACAAAAAATTCATGCAAATTTAGCATTTATTTTGCGAAATATCATAATAATAAAACCACAAAAGGCACAAAAGAAAGACTAAGAAAATACAGAAGCTGTTAATAAAAATTAGCACAAAAAGATGAGTCATTAAAACTCTTCATTATTCGTAATTTACCCTTTTGTGTTTCCTTAGTCTTTCTTTTGTGCCTTTTGTGTTTTTAAAAAATTATTCAAATTTTAAATAAGGTGCAATTTTCATGAGAACAGAATCATTCAACTCCGAAAGACCGTATAAATCTGATAAGCCGGCCAATTTTCCTTTCTTCCTGCGCAATTCATAAATCTGTCTGGCCTGGTAGAAATTCAGGTAGGGATGAGCCCTGAGTTTGTCAACTGAAGCAGTATTAATGTTAATTTTATTTACCAAGGTTGGATTAGCACTACAATAGGGTTTGATTTTTTCGAAGTTTTCCTGAGTCATTCCATACATCTCGCGTAGTTGATCAACATGTACAAAACCACCTGTTTGTTGCCGGAAACGAATAATAGAACGGGCATATCCTTTTCCAACACCTTTTATCCTCATCAGTTCAGCAGTATCGGCTAAATTTAAATCTATAATAAAAACAGCAGCTTTTTCGTCATTATTAACTGATTTAATATTAGTAATTTTAGAATTTTCAGAAAACATTGAAATATAGGGTTCGAGTTCATGATATTTTTCTTCCCTTATGCCATAAACACGTGAGAATGACTTCCGGTCAGAGAACCTTCCCCCTTTCTTCCTGTACTTTAAGATATTGGATGCAACATAAGGCTTTAATCCGAGTGCGACAAAACCGGCAGAATCCAGTTCATTCGGATCAAACGAAAACAGTTTGTAGGATTGTTTTTTAAACTTTTCTTTATATGAAAAATCATTTCTCTGCTCAAATGATTCAAAACGCTGCTTCCTTTTCAAGCTATCCAATGACACGAGAGATTTTTTAAAACTCTCAAATTCAGCGAGACAGATTGAATCATCAACAAAAGAAACATCACCGGAGAAATGGGGAAGATAAAAATTAATGATTGAAAAAAGTACAATCAAAATAACCAACAAGATAATTCCGGCACGTTGAGAACCGGAAAAAAAGAAGAAATTTTTCCACATGACAAACAAACAGTAAACAAGTTAAAACAATATCTTTGATACAATCAAAGTTTAAACTTCATAATCCACGCAGGCACGGGTAGTTTTTACTTTCCCAATATAAGCGGCGACTCTTTTATGTTCCGGATGTACCTGATAAGCATCCAGGTCAGCGATACTATCAAATTCTGAATACAAAGCCAAATCAAAATTCCCGGTCGGAGCTTCCGGAAGATTAATCCCTACCTCTATCCTGCGCAACTGAGGAATTAGATTGGCCAGATTTTCCAACTCCTGTTTGATGAATTGCATGATTTCAGCTTTGTTTTTGCCTTCTGCTTGATCCACTACTCCAAAAAACACAATATGCTTAATCATTGAAATAATTGTTTAAGTGTTTAATCGTTTAACCATTATCAATTGTTTTCCGCTTATGTTCTCAGCTATTCGCTACTTACAGCTTACTTTATAACTTTTATTATTCACCCTTAAAAAATAAATTCCTTCACCTGTGGGAATAAAGAATTTTCCAGATACCAATTCACCACTCCATAGCAATTGACCAGTCAACGCGAATAACCTGACATTGTTGTTTGGTCGGGTAAAATAAATATAAATTCCGGATGAAGTTGTATAATAACTAAATCCATCTACTGAAAATATCTGCTGATTATTAGAAGATGCTCTATCAGTATCCAATCTGGACAACTGCTCTGTTCCCTCAATCTTTACAATTGATGGTCTGTTCTGATCTTGCTGAGCCGGAAGTTCAGCCTGAAAAACGATCATCAAAACTGATAAAAATAATATGTAAAATTTTTTATACATGTTTTGTTGAAAAATATGATATTCAAAATAATTATGATGCGTTGTTACGCGTTTCAACGGAATTCATTCTTTTGGGGTAATCAACGGTATAGTGCAAACCTCGACTTTCCTTTCTTCTCAATGCATGTTTAATAATCAGGTATGCCACGCTGATCACATTCCTGAGTTCACAAATTTCCCGTGACACCACCGACCTATCGAACAAATCTTCTGTTTCTTTAAATAAGATTTCCAGTCGGCTCATGGCCCTTTTCAAACGGAGGTTTGAACGTACTATTCCAACATAAGTACTCATAATTTGTTCAACTTCTCTGAAACTTTGAGTAATCAACACCATTTCCTCCGGGAGTTTGGTACCTTCATCATCCCAGTCAGGGATCAACACATTCCAATCATATTCGCTAATATGCTCAATTGCATCCTTTACTGCAGCATCTGCATACACGATGGCTTCTATCAGGGAATTTGATGCCAAACGATTAGCGCCATGCAATCCGGTACAAGAACATTCGCCTGCGGCATACAAGCGATTGATTGAAGAACGTGCATTCAAATCCACTGCAATACCGCCACAAAGATAATGCTGGGTTGGTGAAACTGGTATAAAATCTGTCGTAATATCGATTCCCAACTCCAAACATTTTTTATAAATATTGGGAAAATGTTTCTTTGTCTCTTCCGCATCTTTATGCGTGACATCTAAATACACATAATCATGTCCCCTGGTTTTCATCTCATTGTCAATCGCTCTCGCTACAATATCACGGGGTGCCAGTGAACCTCTTTCATCATATTTATGCATAAACTCACGTCCGTCCTGAGTCCTTAACACAGCTCCATATCCCCTGATAGCCTCCGTAATCAGGAATGTTGGTCGTTCACCCGGATGGTATAGTGCCGTAGGGTGAAACTGTACGAACTCCATGTCCCTGATAACACCGCGTGCCCGGTGAACCATGG
>JAQWCZ010000055.1 GCA_028705705.1 Paludibacter sp. | reverse complement strand
ATCGTTCCTTTGAAGAAAAATCTGGAAAAAAATATCGCCACGCTGAAAGCTGCTTTCGACTATGAAGGAGTTTCGGTTATCCTGGCTTGCCGCGAGTGTATTCAGACATTAAGAAGAAAAAACAGCAAAAAATAAGACCCGATGATTAACAATATAATATTGGCAGGAGTAGGCGGTCAGGGAATTCTCACCATAGCCGCCATCATTGATTATGCTGCCATGCAAAAAAATCTTTTCATCAAACAGGCGGAAGTCCACGGCATGAGTCAGCGCGGAGGTGCGGTAGAATCGCATTTACGTATTTCCGATTGCGAAATTTATTCTGATTTAATTCCACGCGGAGAAGCCAACATCATTCTCTCACTGGAACCCATGGAATCGTTACGTTATCTTCCTTTTCTGGCCGAAAACGGCGTAATTATCACCGCCACGAAGCCTTTTGTCAACATTGCAAATTATCCGGATGAAAAAGAAGTGCTGGTGAACGTTCAGAAAACAGGTAAGAAAGTACAATTTATAGATGCTGAAGCCATCGCGAAAGAAGCCGGCAGCGTCAAAACCGAAAATATAGTGATGATTGGCGCCGCCACCAACTACCTCGGGTTTACCAAAGAGGAACTCCGCGAAAGCATCCGTGCCATGTTCTGCAACAAAGGCGAAGCCATCGTGGAGATGAATTTAAAGGCGTTTGATTTAGGGGGGAAATAACTATGTGCGGGTTATCAGGGGGTTGCTTCGTCGGCTTCGCCTTCTCGCAATGACGGGAGAAAAAACTTTAATAGTGCCCTGTAAGGGCGATATATCATTAACCCCGGGTTTAACCCGGGGGATTTGAAAACCACACAATATATCAGCCCTGAAAGGGCGGTACAAAAAATTAATAAAATATTAATCCGAAAATACCACCATGATCTGGAATGAATTTATTGAAACAGCCGACAGAGAAAAGCTGAAGGAAATTCAGAATGAGCGTTTTGTCAAGATGATTGAACGCATGTACTACAATGTGCCTTTCTACAGAAAGAAACTGACAGAAGCGGGCATAGAACCCGGCGACATCAAAGGCATTGATCAGTTGAAAGATTTACCTTTCACTGTAAAAGATGATTTGCGGGATAATTATCCCTTTGGTTTGTTTACTGTACCCCAAAACCAGATTGTGAGGTTGCATGCCTCAAGCGGCACGACCGGCAAGCCAACTGTCGTAGGTTACACCAAAAACGACCTGCAACTGTGGAGCGAAGTTGTTGCCCGCTCGCTGACCATGGCAGGGGTGACCAAAGAAGACATCATCCAGATTGCTTATGGCTATGGATTGTTTACTGGCGGACTCGGCCTTCATTATGGAGCGGAAAAAGTGGGCGCTTCGGTTATTCCCATCTCAGGAGGAAATACTAAAAAGCAACTGCAACTGATGGTTGACTTCGGCTCTACGGTGATTGCCTGTACGCCTTCCTATGCGGCGCATTTGGGTGAAAGTCTGGTTGCCGCTGGCATTGATCGGAAAGACATTAAACTAAGAGCCGGTATTTTCGGTGCTGAACCCTGGACGAATGAGTTACGCAAACAGGTAGAGAATTTACTCGGAATCAAAGCGTTTGATATATACGGACTCAGTGAGATTATCGGTCCGGGCGTTTCAATGGAATGTGAATGTCAAAACGGCATGCATATCTACGAAGATCATTTTATTCCTGAAATCATCGATCCAAAAACAATGGAAGTATTGCCTTATGGCGAATTGGGCGAACTGGTCTTTACCACGATTACCAAAGAAGCGATGCCACTGCTTCGATACAGAACACGAGACCTCACCCGACTGCATGTTGAAAAATGCGATTGCGGTCGCACCTTGGTTAGGATGGAAAAATGCATGGGCAGAAGCGACGACATGCTTATCATCAGGGGCGTTAACGTATTCCCATCGCAGGTGGAAGCTGTATTGCTTGAAATGAGCGAGGCCAGTCCGCACTACCAGTTGGTGGTAAACCGCGAAAACAACCTCGACACCCTGGAAATCAACATCGAAATCGACGATCAGTTCTGGTCTGACGAAATCAAGACCCTGGAAAATCTGAAAAAGAGATTCCAGCATAATATTGCAAGTACGCTGGGCATTTCAGCCAAGATTAATCTGGTTGAACCCAACACCATTGCCAGATCGGAAGGAAAAGCGAAGCGGGTGATTGATAAGCGAATAACTAATAGCGAATAGTGAATAACGAATAATGTGTATAGTCCTGAATAGCGGAAAGCGGAGGGTGTTGCATGGCTTTGCCCTGAAGGGGCAAAATAACTCAGCTCAATGGCAACGCCTTGGGTTATTAAAGAGTAGCCCACCATGTCCTACACGCCCTGAAGGGGCAAGATAATAGCATTCAAGCGTTGGTAGTTAGTAGTTGGTTGGTTAGTAGTTGGTTGATTAGTAAATAGTAAACCGTAAATGATCAAAAAGTAAATAAGAATTATGATTATCAAACAATTATCAGTTTTCCTGGAAAATAAGACCGGGAGACTCACCGAGATGACAAAAATTCTGAGTGAGAATCACATCAACATCTCAGCGTTTAGCATTGCAGACACGGCCGATTTTGGCATCGTCAGGTGTATTGTGTCGAAGCCGGAAGAAGCCATCAGAGTGCTAAAAGAAAAGCATTTTTCAGTAAATATTACGGACGTGGTTTGCATGATTGTACCCCATGAGCCCGGAGGGTTATACAAAGCATTGAAAATCCTTTCAGACAACAACGTACCGATTGAATACATGTACGCCTTCGCGTTTGATAATGCCGCCAGTGTGGTGATTCGTTCCGAATCGAACAATGAAGTTATCAGGGTGTTGGAGTCAAACCAAATGAAATTGTTGAAAGCCAGCGATATTTATCAGATCTGATTTTCAATTAGAACTTTAGATCTGTCAGGTTTTTAAAACCTGACAGATCTAAAACACCAACCATCAAGTACAACATGAGCAACCAATGCTTTGAATATTTTAAGGGCGATAACTTTGCACGCGAAAACGGGATTGTCCTTGTTGCATGCAAGCCCGGTCACGCTGTTGCTAAAGTTGAAATAACGGCAAATCACCTGAACGGGGCTGGCGTGGTGCACGGCGGATTGCTGTTCACGCTGGCCGATTTTGCCTTTGCTGCAGCAACCAACTCTTATGGCAAAGTTGCTCTGTCGATTAATGCCTCCATGAACTTCTTTGAAAAAAGCACATCAGGCATTTTAATCGCTGAAGCAACCGAGATTTCACGTAGTAACAAACTGATACATTGTGATATAAACATCCGACAGGAAAACGGTCCACTACTGGCCAATTTCAAAGGAACAGCTTATGTAACCAAAACAGAGATTGAATTTTAATATGACGACATCAAGACCTGTCAGGTTTTTAAAACCTGACAGGTCTGAAAAAATTAACCACTATTGGGCGCAAAGCATTGCGCCCCTACTAACAACTAACCACTAAATAACATGACCCGTTTTTCAACTTCCATAAATAGTCTGCGCACTTCAGAAATCCGCGATTTAATGAGCTTGGCCAATAAGCCTGGTATGATTTTATTTTCAGGTGGTATGCCGGATAATGATCTTTTTCCGTTGCATCAGATCGATGAAATTTACAGTAAGCTGACGGAAAAGGAAAAACAAATCGCCATGCAATACGGTCCGACCAGCGGCTTGCCGCAACTGCTCGAATCACTGAAAGGATTTCTTAGAAATAAAGGACTTCCGGTTGATGAAAACAAACTGATGATTACTACTGGCTCACTGCAAGCCATCAATATTTTAGCCAAAGCATTTATAGATCCGGGTGACACGATTGTGGTTGAGAATCCTTGTTTTATCGGTGCCATATCCGCGTTCAAATCCTATCAGGCAGATATAGTTTCCGTGCCACTCACCTCTGACGGCATCGATTTGGAAAAGCTGAAAGAAACCCTCGCTAATGCGGAACAGAAACCCAAATTTGTGTATCTGACACCCAACTTCCATAACCCCGCAGGGACATTATATACAGTAGAAACAAAAAAGTCATTGATAGAAATCCTTGCCGGTCAGGATATTCCGCTGATTGAAGACGATGCATACAGCGATTTATGGTTTTACGAAGAAGACAAAGAACACCTGACCACCATCAAAGCTATGAATCCTGCCGGTATTGATGTTTGCTATACGGGGTCGTTTTCTAAAATTCTGGGCCCCGGTTTGCGTCTTGGCTGGATGCTTGTGCCGGAGCATATTTATCAAAAATGCGAACTGATCAAACAAGCCATTGATGCCTGTTCTCCGAGTTTCACCCAGATGCTGGCACATAAATTTGTAGAATCCGGAGCTGTTTATAGTTATATTGATGCTGTCAAGGTACAATACAAGGAACGTGCTGAAGCCATGGTAGCTGCCCTGCAAAAGTATCTTCCCGAAGGCATTACCTTCACCCCACCCCGCGGAGGTTTTTATATTTGGTTGCAATTGCCTGAAAAAATGGATTCAACTGAAATACTTAAAAAGGCCATTGAAAAAGGCGTGGTTTTCGTTTCCGGAAAAACATTCGATCCACATGGTGTAAAGAACAACAACCTGCGGTTATCATTCTGTAATACACCGATAGAGAAAATTAACGAGGGGATTCCGTTGGTGGCGGAGGCGATAAAAG
The DNA here is from genome assembly GCA_028705705.1 of Paludibacter sp. Classification (GTDB taxonomy): domain Bacteria; phylum Bacteroidota; class Bacteroidia; order Bacteroidales; family Paludibacteraceae; genus Paludibacter. Next base: position 5,204 of record JAQWCZ010000055.1, on the reverse strand, counting down.
ATGAAATAAAACGCAAATAAAACAAAATAAAACGGGAGGCCTGCATCAGACTTCCGTTTTTATTTTCTGCTTTTTTACTTGATTTCCTTTATTTTGATATTCTGGAACCAAACTTCATCACCATCCAGAATATTTAGAACTAGGAATATCGTTCACCCAGGTTCTGATGTTATGGCCAATGGCTTCAATCCCCGCTTTATTCCATTCCCCGGTTTGAAATGCTTGTTGCGCCTCCGGATATTGCGTCAGATCATACAACCATCCTCTGCGGGCTTCATCATATATTCCTCCTGTCCAGGCTCTTTTTGATGCATCAATCTTATTGGCCATCTTGTCGAACATCAGCCTGAAATCCTGATAGCGTGGCGTATCGGGGAACAGATTGATGACATCCAGCGTATGCTTGGCTCCCATATCGGTATCACACAGAGCAATGATATTGCAATGTCTGGTTTTGTACAGACTTTTAATGATATCCGCACCCCGGCTCCCGATGCCAATGCAAGCCAGGTTTACTTTTTCGTTCGATGGAATTTTGCGGGGACGTTAAACTTTATCCCCCAAAATTAAATTTAACAAAACAACAATAAATGCAATAATGCACAAGAACGCTTAAAAATGTCCTATTTATACCCTAAAATGGGCATAAAACACTTTTAAATTACCATTTTAATGTTATATTTTGCCCAGTCGAACGAGTTACACCATTCAGGAACAGAAGACACCAAACCTAATTATTCATTTTTAAAAAATTATACGTTTATGATTAAGTATGCCTTAGCAAAGAATCAAATGGCTTCAGACAAGCCAAATTTCGTAGCCAATGTAAGTTGTATGGACAATATATCCTTTGACGACTTGCTAAACAAAATGGTAGAAGAAGGTACCGGACTAACCCGACCACAAGCAATGGCTTATTTCGAGAGACTGACGCAAACCGTCATCAGCCTGCTGGAAAACGGGTGCACGGTCAACACACCACTTTTCAAAGTAAGACTGACCATCAAGGGAGTATTCGAAACAGCCGACGACTATTTTGATCCAGAGAAACAAACTCCATCATCACACCGGGCGGAATTGCAGAAATCAAAGCACTAGCCTTTCTGAAAAACACCTTCAATGAAATCTCTTTTTTGGTTCCCCAATTGGAAGCAGGCAATTACATCCTGAAAATAAAAACCTGCAGCAGCGATAAAAGTACAAAAAGTAGCGGGACTTTAAAACAGGTTTTAACCGTAGCACCATGAACGTAGCGTAGAATCTCCATCCTCCTCCCCACTTTCCTCTCATTATCTTCCGCAGTTTCAAACAAAAAGCTCAGAGGTTTTTAGAAAAAGCTCCTGGGTTTCTTCCAAAACCTAGGAGCTTTTACATCAAACCCTCCCGATGAAAAATTAAAAGCTCTGAGCTTTTTGAAATATCCCTTGGGCTTTTCAGGATAACTTTATCAAAATTATAAGGGTCTATTGCTTTAAGCCTTTCTAAAGGCTCGGCCTTTACTGATTGACGCTCCCGATACTCCACTGGATATCAAAGTGTATAATCTTTTGGGTAACTTAGTCCGTGAGGAAACAGGGTTTGATCAGCATGCGATTAGTTTGGAAAACAATGCGGGGAATGTTTTTATTGTGAAGGTAATGGTAAGGGGATGAAGGTGGTGGTGTGAAGGGGAATTTCTTTTCTATCAAATGACTGACGACCGAGGCTATGGGCACGGGCGGGAGCAAAACCCGCTAAGCGCACGTCAGCCAGCCTGTAACCAGACGTGTGTTATGCACAGTAGTTTTCAGTTATTTATCTCATTTTCTGTCTTCTCAATCAACCTGTCAAGTTTGTCGCCAAATACTATTTTTGCATTGTCGTATGTTTGATTTTTGAAAAATTCCAGAAATTTGTCTTTTCCAAAATTGTCGATAAGTTCTTTTGTAAATACGCAAGCCAAAGAATAAAAAATTTCTTCACTATATTTTTCTCCGTTTATCCAGCAATCTTTTATTACAATTTGCGTGTTGTTTTTGGCTTTCCAGTCTTTTGTTTGCTTTAGTCTATCTTGATTCGATAGGTCAAAATATACTGAGGTTCCTTCATTAATGAATCTGGTTTTATTTGAAATTTCTGCTGTGTAATTTGAGATCACATGAGTCATTTCATGTCCCACAGTTTGTCTGGAGTGTGAATGGACAACACAAAATTCAGGTCTTGCAAATCCTAAATTTGCGTTTAAAATTTCTTTTGCATCTTCTCGGGAGTTCCAAACAAAGAAATCAATCTTTTTCGGTAAGCGACTATTAAAGAATTTATTTATGTTCCGAAAAGCATTTTCTCGAATTGCTATGAAGTTTTTTATTTCAGAATCACTCATGTTTTGAAAGAGGAATCTAAAGTTTTCAGAATCAACAATTTTCCAGTTCTTATAGAAGTCATCAAATCCAAATAAAAGAAGGCGACTATATGCGTAATTTGTTGCATTCTTTGTTACATTTAAATCAATACATTCCTTTGTCGCTTTTCTTGAATTTTCATAATCTTGTTGCATAAAGTAGCATGTTCCTAAATATGCAGAAGCCCAGACCTTTCTCCATGAATTGTTCGGTTCGTTTTTTATTGTGTATTCAAGATACGGAATCGCTTTTGAATAGTCTTTCTTGTCTGTGTATGTTCTTCCTAATAATAAATTCAAATCTGCTTTCAAAGAGTCAGTGTCGAGAAATGGTTTAGAATTCTCAATAACTTTATCATAATTCCCGGATTGATATTGATTCCATAAGTCTTTTATAGTCAGATTTTGTCCAAATGTCAAAAGACTTGTCAGAAGGAAAATTGTCGAGATAAATGTTTTCATATGAATTTGTTGTGTTGTTTTTTTTTTACTATTCTGACAAACGACCACGCAAGTGTTTGATTTTCAATTGTAACTTTTTTGCTCGTTAGCAGACTAAGTTGATCAATTTTTTCATTTTTTATACCGTGTGTTATGCGTTCGGTTTTACTTTTTTAATTCAATCATTATTTTGGCTTTCTCGTCTTTTGAGTCAATAATCTTAAGTCTTGCAACTGATTTTGTCTTAATGCCAATGATTTTTACAAAATCAACTTCATTTTCATTGATAAACAAACGATAGTCTTCTTTTAATTGGTCATATTTAGGTAAAACTATTTTCTCATTGGATTTTACTTTTATTAATCTCTTTAACTCTGACAGAGCAAAGTTTTTAGTATAGATTTTAATTACTCCGTAATTTTGATTCGTATATTTTTTGGTTTCTCTTGGATTCTTGATAACTTCAATACTTGCAATATCATTCGGTTCTATTGTTTTTAAATCAAATTCGTTAACAAAATTTTCGTCAACTATGAATACTGGTGGAATCGGCTTTTTCCTAGTATACAATATTTTATTAGAGTTGTAATTAATCTTAATATCATCGTTTGTTGTAGGCTCAAAATCAGAGAAAGCCCATATCAATTGGTCATTGCTTATTACACAGTTATTCGGTTTTTGAGATATTATTGAATCCATTTCTATGTCTTTCAAATTTACAATAATTTCAGCCTTTCCAATTGTTCCATTCCAATTCGCTCCTGTACTTAATAAGTATATAAAGAATCTTTCATTAGTTCTTTTAAGCATTCCAAATGGCAACGAATATTGCACTTCAATCGTTTTTGATTCTCCTTGTTGAAATTCACTTTCCCATAAATACCATTCCTCTTTTATTTGATATGATTCTACTTTCTTGTGGTATTCCTTATCATATCTCAATGAGTCTGAAAAATCAAAATTGACAACCTCACCATTTTCTTTTACTTCAAATCTATTTGCTTCATCTAAATTGCTTATTTTCTGATAATAATGAAAAGTCATCTCGGGAAATCCAATTTGAATTTTCTCTTGTTCTCCAAGGTTTTTCATATTGAATAAACATTTAACAACTGAACTGTCGTTGTAAAGGTCAATAATTACTTTCTCGGATTCCATTCTGATTGAAGTCTGGTCTTTCGAGCTTATTGACTTTGCTTTAATTGGATTAGGGGCAATGTCTGCGAACAAGTTTGTGTGCAAACAAAGAGTCAGAATAATAATTGTGAATTTATACTTTTTCATAATCTGTAGTTTGTTATTTTAAACTGGCATATAACGTGAGTCTGCGCAAAAACATTATTTTTTTCCAAAAGTAACAAAATTTTCAGTTCACAAGGTAAAATAGAACCAACTATTTAGCTTGCCCTGATTGTAGTTGTTCTTTCAATTTTGTGCCTAACGCTCAAATATATCCAACCCCATTTCCTGTATGTCAAACTTATTGTTCAAATTTGGGTTTTATTATCAGTTCTAATTCATTAAAATACACGGAAATAAGAAACCTCATCAAGTATTATTAATCCACAAATTCCCACTCAAAGCAACTTCTCAAGCTTTTCTCAAAACCTTCAACCATCACCCCACGCGCAACCCCAGAGAAAGCACACCTGCGTGCATCAGCATCAGACAATCCGGTTAACATTTCATTAGTAGAAATTTCAATTTACAAAGCTAAAGATAATTTTCAATAAATTTAACATACATCTACAATTTACTTTCATCTTTAATCACTTACCAGTAAATTAGATAAATAAAATGTGTAATACACCAGAAATACTTTTTCCTTCTGGTATTGATTTAATTTGTTGATTTTTGTTCCTGAAATCTGTCCATGCAATTTTGATGGTACACTTTTTATTTTATAAAAGTTGAAGTAAAAGATACTGTCTGGATTAACTTCAAAAAATGTCTTTTTTACATCAATCTTCCTGTTTTTTACTGAAAAAATCGTAAGTTTGCGCCAAAGAATTCAGCAATGCCCGATTTTACTTCCATAGAAAAGCAATATATTATTGAATTAAACCGGGGATCTTATAAAGCTTTCGATGCCCTGTACACATTGTATTCGCGGAGATTATATGCGTTTGCGCTGAAAATGACCAAATCACATTCGGACGCAAAAGAGATTGTGCAGGATACCTTTGTCCGTCTCTGGTTAAACCGGGAAAACGTGTTACCGGAGGATTCTTTTCAGTCCTATCTTTTCACCATAGCAAAAAATGCCATCCTCAATAAAATGCGTACGCTTATCAACATGCCGGTATTTGTGGATTACATGGAATTCATGAATGAACATCATCTTTCAGTAGAAAACACCACGGAAGAAATGGAAATGGATGAA